>VGNY01000103.1 GCA_016865895.1 Chloroflexota bacterium
CAGCGACTAATGGATGGATAAAAGACCAATCGATGTTATCGAAGATGATTTTAATTGGGTCACTTGGCTTAAGCTTCAGGGATGCCTCATAAGTGGTGAAGGTGAGCTGATTAGCTGTTTTCATAAGTATAACCTCCTGCTACCTGGCCAATTTTACCACGTAGCTGGGGGTGAAGATATAAAAAGGAGGCTGAAAAGCCCAAAAACTGAAGCTAAAAGTAGGGTTTTTCAAAATTAAACAGCCTAAGACAGCGGAAGGAGGTAAGCCATGCTCAAGAATTTCTATGAACAAATGAGAAAATCGTCAGAGGATGAGTTTCAAAGGAGACCCCGTGCCTGGCTGATGTATACAATCCAACTTACATCAACCTTGCTTAAGGCATTTCAGGAGGATGCTAAGGTGGTGTGGACTACCTACTACTCATTCCCCATGGAGCTTCTGGCTGCTTTCGATGTTGTCCCCTTTGACTTTGAGATTGCCAGCAATCTTCTCCCCGGTGTTGACCCCGCAGGCTGCGTTGACATCATGACCAAGGCTGAGGCTAAAGGCTATTCCCTTGACGTCTGCTCATTTCACCGCCTGGCGCTGGGCAGCTATTTCCTGGGCTATTTGCCCAAAGCTGACCTTCTGCTCACCACCTCACACTTTTGCGATGGGAAGACTAAAACAAACCAAATACTTGCCCAGTATTACGGTAAAGAGGCCATAATGCTCGATGTTCCCAATGAGATTAGTAAAGATTCGGTGGCCTATGTCTCAAAGCAACTCAAAGGCATTGCTGGGAAGCTAGAAGAGGTAAGCGGTCATAAGCTAGATTCAGAGCGGCTAAAGGAGTGCATCAGAGCCTCCAACCGTGCCCGTGCTGCTTACGGTCGGCTTGGTGAGCTGGGGAAGAGAAAACCATTCCCCTGGGATGGTTCCCGGCTATGCATTCTCTCCATCATCGGAAACATGTTCTCGGGAACGCCGTTCCAGGAACAGCTTTACCTGAAGATAATCGAAGAATGCGAGCAGAGAGTAGCGGAGGGCAAAGTAGCACCAGAGGAGTTCCGTGTGCTCTGGCTGGCCTGGTTTCCGGCGCAGCGTACAAATATCAATGAAATCCTGCGCCGGCACAATGCAAGCATCGTGATGGGGGAGTTGGCCCGAGTATACTGGGACGAGGTTGACGAGGAACATCCTTTCGAGGGGATGGCACTGCGTTGCCTGAAGAATCCCTATGTAGGGCCTATTGAGCAGAGGCTGGATGGCATACGGCAGCTACTAGATGAATACGCAATCGACGGTGTAATCCATTTCTCCAGCACTGCCTGCCGTCACGCCAATGCCTCTTTCCGCCTGATTAAGGATGTTGTGGCGAAAAGAGACATCCCGTTCCTTGTCCTTGACGGAGATATGAGCGACGAGCGCAGCTACCCGGTAGAAAAAACGCGCTTTTTGCTGGAAAGCTTTATCGAGCTGATGGCGGCGAGGAAGTAAGTGGGTAGCAAAACCACCTGTATGTGAAAAGCAGTTGCTAACGTTTGATATGCCCAGCTCCAATTTGAATTGGGGCGCCACGAAAACTTTGCCTTCTTGACATTTCTCAGGTGATATGGTAAAATCAAACAAACGTTTGGTAGATAATGAGGAAAAAAACTAGACAGCACGAGATAGTAGACATGGCAGCCAGGTTGTTTGCGTCCAAAGGCTACGCCGAAACGAGTATGGAAGACATTGCATCTGAGCTAGGGATGTTGAAGGGTAGCCTCTACTACTACGTAAAAAGCAAGCACGACTTAGTTGGTATGGTGCTCGGGGATGCTATAGTGGAGCTTGGTTCAGGCTTGACGAAGGTTGTGGAATCAAACTCAAGTTATACCGACAAACTTAAGCGCGCCTTCTATTTCCACATTAAGTATTTTCATGCCCACTACCCTAGAACTCTTCTATTCCTTGAACATCGGTACCATGACCTTCCTGAAGCGCAGAAAAAGCGGGTAAAGAAAGCTCGAGATGAATATGAGGGTCTCTGGCGAAGGCTCGTGTTAGAGGGGATAGAAAGGGGCGAATTTCGCTCTGACTTGGATGTGACAATTGTTGTCCGGGCCTTACTAGGAATGTGTAACTGGATGACCAAGTGGTACAAAGCGGGTGACAAGTGGGGCCCTGATGAAATAGCCGAGGTATTTTACGTCATCGCAATGCAAGGGCTACGGCCAATGCCTTGTAAGGCTCAAGATGAGCTGGAACAGGCATTTTCAAAAGAAAAAGATAAATATATAGAAGTAGCCGAAGTACAAAAGAAGGAAGACTAATGTCGGTTGCTGTTGGAGTTGATATCGGGTCTCTGACCGCCAAG
This sequence comes from Chloroflexota bacterium, assembly GCA_016865895.1. Taxonomy (GTDB): domain Bacteria; phylum Chloroflexota; class Dehalococcoidia; order GIF9; family UBA5629; genus VGNY01. Next base: position 2,343 of record VGNY01000103.1, read on the forward strand.
ACTGTGATTATGGACTCGGATAGCCACATCACATCCTACAGAGTGATTCAAGGCAAAATAGTTGATGAAGCTGCGGCAATTGCATCTCTGAACCAAGCCCTAAATGATGCACACTTAGCAAAGGCAGAAATAGGCTTTCTAGTCACCACCGGCTATGGCAGAAATATGGTGAGCTTTGGTGATAAGAGCATCACCGAGATCAGTTGCCATGCCCGAGGGGCACAGTTTCTTTTCCCTGGCGTGAGAACAGTGATTGATATAGGGGGACAAGACAGCAAAGTGATCTCTCTGAACGGTGAGGGCAGCGTAATCAACTTTGCCATGAATGACAAGTGCGCCGCAGGGACAGGGCGATTTTTGGAGGTAATGGCACATGCACTTGAGGTGTCAATTGAGGAGATGGGAGCGCTTTCTCTTGAGGCAAAGAATCCTGCTACCATAAGCAGTATCTGCACTGTCTTCGCCGAATCCGAGGTAATCTCATTGACAGCTCAGGGGCGCATTAAGCTGGATATAATCGCCGGTATTCATGAAGCCATCGGCAGGCGCATGCACAGTCTGGTCAACCATGTAGGTGTGGTTCCACCGATAGTGATGAGCGGTGGGGTGGCTAAAAACGTTGGCGTGGTACGTGTACTAGAGAAGTTGCTTGGAACTGAGATATTTGTACCTCCAGAGCCACAAATAGTGGGGGCTCTGGGAGCAGCACTGTTTGCCTCAGATGAACTAAAGGGAAAGGTATAAAGTAGCCGGGAAAATTTATCGGCCTTGATTTTCAAAAAGGAGGAATTGCAGATGCCAAGAAGCAAAATCAGTGGAATTACGGACAAATTCAGAGCAGTTGTAGATGAACCTTATGAAAAGCTGAAACAGTGGAAAGAAGTGAACAAAAAGAAAATAGTCGGCTGCAGCCCGATGCACTTTCCCGAGGAACTGATACATGCCGCCGGCATGTTACCCGTAGTACTTCAAGAGACCGACGAGACAATCACTACCGGCTTCTCCTACATCTACCCCTTTTTCTGTGGCATCACCAGAAACTTAATAGATATCGGTGTGAAAGGCCAGCTTGGTTTTTTAGACGGGTTAATCTATAGCGACCTCTGCGTTCAAAATCGAACTGCAGCCAGTATTTTAAGGCAGAACCTACCTTCAATTTATGTGGAATTCGCCCAACTGCCATCATCCTTCACCAAAGAAGGTGTCATGGAAGATACAATAAAGGAGTTGGACAGGATTAAGGCAAACTTGGAGAAATTGACCGGGCGGAAGATTGATGACAAGTCTCTGAAGCAGAGTATTTTGGTTTACAATAAGAACCGCTCCCTACTCAGGCGATTGCATGACCTGCACAGAGCAGACCCAAAGTTACTTCCGTATCGAGATATGCAGGTCATAGTCCAATCCAGCATGCTGATGCCTAAGGAAGAACATACTCAGCTTCTGGAAGAGCTACTGTCCGAGATGGAAGGAATGAAGCCAACCTCTGTGAAAGGGAGCAGGCTATTTCTCTCTGGTCACCTCTGCCAGAGCCCCAAGGCCGACATATTGGACCTAATTGAGGGGGTGGGAGGGGTCATTGTAGATGACGACCTGTATACAGGCTATCGCCATTATGCGGTAGATGTTGAGGTGAACGGCAGTCCCATCCAGGCTCTGGCCAAGCGACATCTGGAGAAATCTTTGCCAGTTCCTACACGAACAGATTTACCGATAAGATGGGAGAAGTATCTTGTTGATAGGGTTAAGGCCAGCAAGGCACAGGGCGCCGTTATTTTGGTGGTTAAGTTCTGTGAGCCACATCTTTTCTATTATCCGTTTATAAAAGAGGCCTTGGCCAAAGCCTGTATACCGCATATTATGGTGGAAACAGAACACGAGGTCGTTTCCCTGGAAGGAGTCAGAACCAGGCTACAAGCATTTATAGAGATGCTGAGGTAAGCGAGGCAATATAAAACTGGAAGTTAGGAGGAACTAAAATGGTGACACAGATGAAAAAGGCAAACAAACTGAATAGCACTTCTTTGATAGGACAGATGATGACAGCTTCTTTTGCCGATATCAAGAGACAGGCGGCAGAAGGCAAGAAGGTTGTCTGGGCCAATGGCCTGCCAGTTTATGTTTTGGTCAGAGCAGCCGATATGCCGGTGCTTCACTGCGAAGGTCTTGTAGCTGGGCTGGCGGCGAAGAGGTTAGAAAAACCGTTCCAGGATGCCGCCGAGGCTTTTGGTCTGTTGCCAGATGCTTGCTCTTATGCGCGAAGCTTCATCGGCGCTGCCAAGATAGCCAAAGGAGACTATCGTCTCGACCCGTCAATGAATCAGGATTTGTTGCTGATGCCGAAGCCTGCTTTATATGTAAATTCAGCCGGTGGCTGCGGCACCGGGCGTCCCTGGGGAGAAGCCATGGCTACGCTTTTCAACGTTCCGGTGTATCATTTTGAGCCACGCTTTCTGTGGAATGAATCTGACCTGAAAGATAGCGTGGCAGACTTTGTCCGCCAGGAGCAGGAGTTCATCTCCCTGTTGGAGAAGATAACAGGGAAGCCATACGATTGGAATCGCTTGAAAGAGTTGCTTGTTGAGGTAAAAAGGGCAGTTACCCTAAGGAACGAAGCTATGAGATTGTGCCAGCATATCCCGTCACCCGCCAGTTTCTTTGACTGGACAACCAACATAGCCGCTGTGGCTCATCTTATCGGTCTGCCGGGAACCGGGGACCTATTGCAAAAGACGAAGGAGGAGGTGGGGCAACGGATTGCTCAGGGAATCAGTGCTGTGCCTAATGAGAAATACCGCCTGTATTGGGATGGGATACTCACCTGGGGCAAAATCGGGGTGTTGGCCAATAAATTTGCGGCGCTGGATGCCTGTGTTGTTGCCGGTGCCTATACCCATTTGGTGTGGTGGCCAAGGCCAGAAATGATTGACCCTGAAAAGCCGCTGGAGAGCATTGCCTACAATTGCTGTGATATTGTGCTTTTGCGAAGCTACGAGTACAGAATAAATACTCTCGCTGATTTCTGCCGGCAATATTCTATAGATGGATTGGTGATTAGTGAAACTCAAACTTGCCGGGCGTTCAATTCCCACGCCTTCATGATTATGGATGGTTTGGCCAGAAGGCTTGGTATACCGGCTGTCACCATCGGAGGAGACTCGTGCGATATAAGGTTCTACAGCGATGCTCAGGTGGATACCCGATTACAGGCTCTGCTTGAGACGATAGAGGCCAGGAGAAAGGTCAGGCAGATATAGATAATCTGGGATATGATACTGGTGATAAAGGAGGTTAAAAATGGAACTACAGAAAATCAACGAAGCCTTAAACACCTACATTCGCCCCGGGACATTCCCGGTAGCTGTTAAAATGGCCAAGTCGACTGCCGAGGTCCCGGAGAAAGCCAGAATGCCCAAGCGAGACTTGGGAGTAACTATGGCGGTATGCCAAGGGATAGCTATCGCCCGACGTCTGGGCTGGCTCATAGCCATGGGAAAAGAAGATATGCTTTGCCCACCTGGTGCGCTCGGACTAGGACTCGTTCCGGCTAAAGCAAAGTTTTTGGACGGTAGTTTCAACGTACCTTTCTGGCTAAAAAGTCAGGAAATGCGGGCCAAAATGAATCGCAATCTGCCACGACTTGAGTATGGAAAGTATAGTCATGTGGTAATGGCGCCGCTTCACAGAGCTGACTTCGAACCTCAGGTAATAATAATCTACGGTAACCCGGCTCAGATATCGAGGCTAATCCAAAGTGCTGTTTATGCTACCGCGGAGCCTATTATTTCAAGCAGCGCAGGTGGGTTTGCCTGTGGTGGCGAGATTACTGTGCCCATACTGACCGATAAGTGCCAGGTAATCATAACCGGTGGAGGTGACCGAGCAATTGCACAGGCAGACGACTATGAGGTAGCTTTCGCTGCGCCTTTAAGCAAGGTGGAGGCACTTATTGAGGGGCTTGAAGCGACTCACAAAGCTGGAATGAGATATCCGACACCTTCTTTCCTTATGTACCAGGCGCAGTTTCCACCACCTTTTGCTGAGCTTATGGACTACTTGAAGCAAAGCGATTGAGCTAGAGATATATCGCGGAAAGTGCTATCATAGTTCCCTTGTTTATGGGAACTGAATTTAAAGTTATTGTTTCGGGTACTGTTACCTCTCCTCAAGGCTTTCTGGCAGGAGCAATTCAAGCTGGCATTAGGAGTCATAAGGGGCTCGATTTAGCCATTCTCTGCTCCGAGAGGTCTTGTGTGGCTGCTGGCGTATTTACCACGAATACAATTAAGGCAGCCCCGGTAATCATTTCCCAGAAGCATTTGCAGGATAAGCGTGCCCAGGCGATTGTAGTTAATGCAGGCTGTGCTAATGCCTGCACCGGAGATTCAGGCATAGCTGACGCCACCGAAATGGCAAGGTCAGTAGCTGAAAAGTTGGGACTGTCAACGACCGATGTCTTGGTTGCCAGTACCGGAGTTATTGGGGTACCGTTGCCTATGGAGCGAGTCCGAGCCGGAATCAGCAAAATTGCCTTTACTGAAGAGGGGGGGCATGAACTGGCCAGGGCAATGATGACTACCGACACTTTTGCCAAAGAAATCGCTATATTTGTTGAAACTAGCGAAGGCGGGTTCACACTTGGTGGCGTAGCTAAGGGGGCGGGGATGATACATCCGAATCTGGCTACCATGCTCTGCTTCCTGACCACTGATGCCCTAGTAGACCCCAATTTTCTGCAATCGGCGTTACAAAAAGCGGTGGACGTTTCTTTCAATATGATTACTATTGACGGTGATACCAGCCCTAGCGACACGGTGGTGCTCCTGGCCAATGGTTTAGCTAGCAACGCGACCATAAATAAACGGAATGGCGGACTCTTTCAGAAGGCTTTGAACGAAGTTTGCCTCTATCTGGCTAAGTATATCGCTCGAGATGGCGAAGGGGCTACCAAGCTCATCGAAGTTGTAGTGGAGGGTGCACTTACTGAAGCCGAAGCCCGCTTGGC
>VGNY01000104.1 GCA_016865895.1 Chloroflexota bacterium
CCGAACTTGAGCAATTTATCTTCTAACGTATTGATACATATAGCCGAGAGGGAATTTTGGGCACTAATCTCTACACTTTTACTTTATTGGTGATCTGGTTCTTATTCACCTTAACTTTGAGGATTGAGAATAGTTTTTTAGCTTCATCTTCCGGTTGACCTGTTTGTCTGATATGTGTTCTATAGCCCTCAGGGTCGGTGAACATGATGGTAGCTCTCATATGAGTACTTAGTACTTCTTTGATACTCGTCCAACTCATATGGATATCCTGATCAGCTAGCTTTCTGATTATGCTCTTGAGAATCGAATAGGCCAATACCGAACAGAATAGGTGAGCCTCTACCCGAGTGTCATTTTGATGGTGTATAGGTCTCGTACCCAAATCCGTTTTCAGGCATCGAAAGGCAGCTTCCACTTCGTTCAGTTTCATGTAAAAGCCCCATATTTCTTCTGAACTCAAACCAACACTATTAGTTTCTATAACATAGCAACCAGGAAACTCTGCCTTGACGGTCTTCCGATTTAGATCAATCTGCTCAATCCGAGTTATCTGATGTTGGTTCTTCTTATCGCGATGCAAGCAAAAGTCATAGCCACCGGCAACTGAGCCATATCGTTCTTTAATGCGGCCGATTCGGATTAGAATCTTCTTTTCGTCAAGCAAGTACCCGCTCTTGTTTATGCCTATCAGATGCTCCACTTCTTCAAGGTACCTTCGTTCACGCTGACTTACCATGCCTCGTTCTTTGAGAGCTTTAGCTTCACTGTAAACCAATATCCGAGTCAGATCATTGTCTGTGGTCTTTTTCAGAAACAACTTGCCTTTCTTTCGATCTTGGCTCTCAGTAAAATCTTCCATGCTTATGAATTCTTTACGAAAGTCGGTTACCGCATTACGGCGTTCAATAACAAAATATGTATAGCCGTCCCCTTTGAGCCAGGCGATGTTATCCTTGGTGGCAATGCCTCTATCCAAAACCACCATGGGATGAACAAGGCGTTCAATGATATCTTCATGGTTATTCCGGATTTCATCCATCACTTCCTTTAGGGTCTTGGGCTCTGATTGATTACCGGCATAGATTCTACTGAACACAGGAAAACCATCCTGATCCACCACAAGAGCCAAGGTTACCAGAGGACAATCATCACGCTTTTCCTTGCTTTTACCTCGTTTACAAAGCAGGCTGTCAAACTTGTTGCCCTCAAAATATGTGTTGGTAAGGTCGTATAGATAGACTCGGTCAACCAAGTAATGCAGCCGTTTTAGATTAGACCTGAGTTTGGTCTCAATTTCAGATTTGTGTTCCAGAATTAGATCACCGATTCGATACAGAGAATCCTTGGTTATCCCGTCTCTCAGTTCGACACAGAATTCACTGAGGCTACTCTGCTTATTGAACCACCGCGCAGTATGACACTCACTGCCGGGCGATAGTAAACGCCCCAAAATGGCTATTTGGGCAAGTTCGACTTGTCTCTTACGAAATCCACAATCTAATAGGATGCGGGTAAACTTCAGAGCTTTCCAGTAATGTAGTGCTAAAAGCTCTGCACCTACACTGCGAAAATAACCAATCTCAAGGCTTTCCTTTAGTATTCGCAATTCACCAAAAGCATCTTCAGATGAAGTTTGAGAGAGAGGCTTGCCAAATGTTTGAATGTATTTGAAGTAGATAGACTCAGCCAGTTGTTCTATCTTATCGGTGAATCTTGCCTGGCGAGGCAATCCCTTTATCTGATGGTCAATTAGCGTACTTAATATCTTTCGCTCTTCCTCTGTAATATCTAATTGCCCAATATGTAGTAGCACATTGAGACGAGGTCCCTTGCCAGTATTGACGGACTCAACTAACTGGTAATAATAACTTGTTATACCGGTTCTTTTACTGATTATGGTCTTTCTTCGAATAAACATGTTCCAACAAAATCATAGCCTCAGAACATGTCAAGATATATGTTGCCATACAGGTTTTTATTTTGGACACTATATGGCAGTTTTACGGATACCCGCTGTCTATTTATCAATGATTTACGATTACAAAACGCATATATTCGGGTTTTTTTAGCTCAAGTTCGGATAGATATTTTATAAAGCGTATAGAGTGTAATTTGTGTAAGAAAAGAAGCGGGAATTGCTGAGTTATGCCCGGCTGAGATTTGAGCCGGCGGACGATTGTACTTGACATAATATAGCCTCATTTAGATGTGGTGAAAAACTATTTCAGTGGAGGAAACAATGTTTGTTCCTGAAGACCTGTACTATACGGAATCACATGAGTGGATCAGAGTGGACGGCGAGATTGCCACAATGGGCGTGACTGATTTTGCTCAAAAGGAATTGGGCGAGATCGTCTATGTTGACCTGCCCGAAGTAGGAACCAAAGTAACTGCCGGAGAACCCTGCGGCACCATCGAAACCCCCAAGGCAGTGGAAGACATCAACAGCCCGGTAAGCGGTAAAGTGGAACAGCGCAACACCGATCTGGAAGATTCGCCCGACCTGATCAACAAGTCACCCTATGATGAGGGCTGGCTGATCAAGATCAAACTTTCCGAACCGGACGAACTGGAAAACCTGCTTTCAGCGCTCGAATACCAGAAAGTACTCGAGGTCTAAACCCCTTTATTCTATAGATCTGATGCCGTGATAGAGAAGAAAGCACACTTTCTGATCATCCTCTCGGCTCCTTCCGGAGGAGGTAAGTCCACCATTCTCAATGAGGTGCTGAAGCAGGCGGACGACATTGATTATTCCGTATCCTACACCACCCGGAAGCCCCGCGGGGAAGAACAGAACGGGATCCATTATCACTTTGTCAATGATGAAGAATTCCAGCAGCGCATCCGGGAAGGGGACTTCCTCGAGCATGCCAATGTCTTTGGCAAGTGGTACGGCACTTCAATCAGTTTCATCAAGCGACGCTTGGCAGCCGGTCGGCACGTGATCATGGATATCGATGTCCAGGGTGCGGCGCAGATCGCGGTTACCGACATTCCATACGTCAAGATCTTCATACTGCCCCCTTCCATGGAAGTCCTGCGTGACCGCTTGATCAAGCGTAACACCGATACCATGGAGGAGATAGAAAAACGGCTGCAGATCGCCTCCCGGGAGATTACCCGGATCTGCCTTTATGATTATCTGGTGATCAATGACGAACTGGACCAGGCAGTGAGCGAAGTGGCAGCCATCATTAGTGCCGAGACCAATCGGGTTCAGCGTTACATCGCACCCGATCTGCAATTTATGAACACTGGAGAAGAACATGATTAATAACAAGATCGAGACCTTCCTGGAAAAAGGGAATATGAACTACTTGTATTGCCTCTTGGCTAATCTCGAGGTCGAACGGCTCAACAAACTGCCTTCCTATGTGAAACAAAAACTCGTGGATAAATTGACCGAGATCGCCATGACACACGTGGCGGAGAATGAAGTGCCGGATTACCTGTCTGAGATCGCCGAAGCAGAGGCAGCCGCAATAACCCCGGCTTATCGGCGCGATGACGATTATGAGTATGAACCGCTCATGGATACCGAAACGGTAGATGATTCCTTGAAATTGACCGATGCCTACGAAGACGAAGAAGACGATACGGACGATTTTGATCAGGATGACGATAACGACGACTGATCAGACATCCCATGACCTACCAAGCAATCAAACAATACCTTGAACTATTGAATGTGAGCGGCATCGACTGTATCTATCGGGCAACGGTTGGTTCTGCGGATGAATTGAACCGGTTGAGGGCACAGTATTCTGAATGTACCAATTGCGGATTGTCCCATGACAGATATCGCATGGTCTATGGCGAAGGCAATCCCAAAGCCCGGGCAATGATCATCGGGGAGGGTCCCGGCAGGCAGGAAGACCTCACCGGCAGACCCTTCGTAGGCGATGCCGGACAGCTTTTGGACCGGATGCTCAATGCCATCAACCTCACCCGCCAGGACGTGTATATCGCCAATATCGTCAAATGCCGTCCTCCCAACAACCGTAATCCTGCGATCGAGGAACGCCTTGCCTGCTTGCCCTATCTGATCGAACAGATCAATATCATCCAGCCCAGGATCTTCCTGCTGCTCGGCTTGGTGGCGGCTCAAACACTGCTGCAGACCGATCTGCCGCTGGGAAAATTACGCCTGATGGAACACACTTTTATGGATCGACCCGCCTTTGTCACCTACCATCCCGCCGCCCTCTTACGCAATCCTGACAACAAAAAACCTGCCTGGGAAGACCTCCAGCGTTTCCGCGATAAATACTTTTCTTTAGCAGATCTGAGCTGACCTTGTACCGACAAATACTGATCTGGAGTTTCTTGCTTTTTGGGGTCTCCATTTATGCCCAAATCGCCATCTATGGTGACACTCGCACCCAGCATGACATCCATCGCCAGGTGGTCGCCCAATTGACTCAGCATTCCTTTCATACCTTATTCCACTCCGGCGACCTGGTTCAACAAGGGCTCAGACAAAGCGAATATGACAATTTCCTGGAGATCATCGATCCCTTGACCCAGAATGCTGCCTTCTATCCCGCCCGGGGCAATCATGAAAAGAACAAAGACCTCTTCCTCGACAACTTCCTGTATTTAAGCGATACCTATTATGCGGTGTCGATTGATTCGATCCGTTGGATCATCCTGGATTCCACCAGGCGTCTTTCACCCGGATCCGCTCAATACACCTGGCTTCAGCAACAATTGACCGATTCTGACCTACCCATCATCATCATTGTCCATCATCCTGTATTCAGTTCCGGTAAGCACGGAGACGAACTGGGACTGGGACTGTTTCTGCCGGCGCTGTTTGGACAATACCCCGTCAAAGCCGTCTTTTCAGGACATGACCACTGCTATGAACGCTCCTTCCACAAAGGGATCCACTATATCACTACCGGCGGGGGTGGAGCCCCACTCTATGACCATTCCAGCCGTAATGACCACTCGCAGGTCTTTCATAAGGCATATCACTACTGCATTCTCGACCCCGTTGACCGGAATCAGATCCGGGTCAAGGTCTATGGACTCCATGACAGGATCATAGACGAATTCACCATTTCCCTGCGATAAGCTAATCAGATCTACCGGAAGTCAAGCCCACCAGGGAAACCCACTTCAGCCCTCCTATTGGCAGTACCCGCGATGACAGGAAGATAACAGCTCAATGACCGCATCTGATCCCTTGATTGGGCGCTTATCCCCAACGGCACAAGACAATCTGGAGTAAGAGAGGGTAGCAGGATCAACGGGAGAGATACCCGACCAAACCACCAAGCAGGATCAGCAGCGTAATTACCAGCCAGTCAAGCAATACCAGATCAGTTCTATATCTGGCGGTCTTGTGCCCCGGACTGCGAAAGCCCCTCAATTCGAGAGCGATCGCCTGGTAGTGTACATTGTGTAGCAATCCGGTCAGCACGGACAGGGCGATGATCCGGTAGATCTTGATTTTTCGCATCCAGGAACCATGCCGGATATCCAAACCCCGATAGCGCAACAGGATGACCGTATCCTTGAACCTGTGGGTCAACAGCGGAATGAAATGGATGACGAAGCAGACCATAAAGGACAATTCCTCCGGCAGGCGGATCAAAGCAAAGGCATTACGGAAGTCATTGAACTGCAGCTTGATCAGTAGTCCGGCGCTGAGATAGATGATGCTCAGTCGAAAAACCACTTGCGCCCCCATCACCAATCCCTCGCTGGTGATCCTGAACCATCCGTAAGACCAGATCATCGAACCTCCCCGACGAAACAGGATCTGAAGGATGAATACAATCAAGAGAACCGGTAGCAAGCGGAATAGAGACTTAAGCGGGATTCTGCCATTGAATAGGCATAACAGGGCTGATACCATCATCAGCCCCGTCAGAGCTACCAGGTTTGCGCTCAATAGCGCGATGGATGAGACCCAGATCACGATACTGATCAGGGTCAGGGGATGTAGTATCACCAGTCAGCCCGTAAGCCGATGAAGTAATTAAATCCAGCGGCAGGATAGGCATATTCCTCTTCAAAGTCAATGTCGAGTAGGTTTTCCACTCCGGCACTGATGGTGTACCTACCCCGAGAGAAGTTGATGGCGGCATCATGCTTCCAATAAGATGGCAGCAAAATGTACACATCCCGATCGACATTGCTATAGCGGTGGTCATTCCAGGAACTGGTCAGCCGGAGTTGCATCCCAGGCATCAAATCGAACCGATTGGTCAGGGTGACATTGTTTTGAGCGACGTTATTCAAGCGATAATCGCTGCTTTTATCATAGAGCAGGAGAGCAAAATCCAAATCGCACTGCCAGAAGCCCAAGGGCTGGATCCTCAGACCACACTCCCCGCCATAGGTAATCAATTTATTTACATTGACATAAGTGTTCACGCCATCTACCCTGACCCGATCGATCAGGTCAGCAATGTCGTTGAGGAAGGCTGTGGCATAATATGAGCCAGGTACGATCCCAAAGGGCAGGGAACTGCGGAATGACGCCTCATATTTCCAAGCCATCTGGCTTCTCAGCTCGGGATTGCCGGAACCGAGAGAATACAACTGCCGCATAGTCGGATGGGAGATGTTCTGCGCAGCAGACATGCCAATGTCAGTACCATTCTGGTTCTGATAGTAGATACCGATTGAGGGTTCCACATTAAGACGGCTGTTTTCAGCGTCGCTGTCCTCACGCCACAGGTTGGAAAGCCCCAAGCCCATACCGGTTCTCCAGTGGGCGTTCAGATAGTATTGATTGAAAAGAAAGGTGTTGCTCAGAAAGATCTTTCTTTCCGACCAATCTGGGTAATCACGGTTGTCCTTGCGTTTGTTCCAGCGATGCTCCACGCCCAAGCCATAGCTGAGTGTCCCCGCCGGGCTGTATAACCAGTCCGCGCGGGCATTGTAAGTGGTCATCAGGGTGTGGATCCAGGATTCATAAGTCAGTGAGCTGTCATCATAGGCATCGCTGTTATGCTCTTCATAACGGTCTCCGGATCGATCCAGACCCACTGATTGAGTGATCACGAGATCACTATTTGTTGTCCACTCATGTGACAGATATGTGTGCCACCGATGAAGGTCCAGATAACGCCTGTAGCGGGGCGATGATGAGACGATTTCATTGATCTTGCCGGGCATGTGGCGTTTAGGATTGTACAATAGCCCGAGGTCAAATCCGATGCGGTGCCAGGAGCCGAGGTCGGCAT
>VGNY01000105.1 GCA_016865895.1 Chloroflexota bacterium
CCCCACCAGTTAGGTAATATCATTACCTTTCTTTGGCTTCAAGTTATTCATCCATCCCAAATATTTTCTGTAACCCACGTTCAACTGCTGGTAATAATATTACCCTACATATCGCGTTCAAATCTTTAGGGGCAACCTATAAGAAACATGAACACATTTCTAACAAATGTGTAACTAAGCCCCAGCGAAGCAGATCACTAGTTACTGGAATGCAGAATCCTCAGGGGGAGCAAAGGCTGAGAACTGCCATAGAAATACGGCTAATTAGCCACTTGCGCTAATGGATCTGCGGCTCCTGTTTGCCGGGCAATCGATTAAATAAGAGGTGCAACTTGAGTAAGAGTCCACATGGTAACTTCTTTGTGCCCACGCGTGGTGCACGTTCCCTGTGTTACCTGCGTAGATAATTACGCTGACAAGATGATAAACTACTCTAGGGTCAGACCTTTGTGATCTGATTCCCAATACTCTTGGATTATGTTATTCGCATTAAAAGGGGGAAACAATGAGCGACAAAAAGACTGCAGATCCCAGCGAAATCCGCCCCGAACTGGCAGAGGTTATCCAGCGCCATGAAACCACGCTGGACAAGGCGCGTCCCAAAATGGTGGAGCAGCGCCGGAACAGAGGGCATCGAACAATACGCGAGAATATCGCTGATCTCTTGGACCCGGATGACTCCATCGAATACGGATCACTGATGCTTGCCGCACAGCAGCGCCGCATACCTATGGATGAGTTAATCAAAACAACCCCTGCAGACGGACTTGTCACCAAGATAGGATCTGTCAATGGCCATTTGTTTGATCGCTCCCGGACTCGGTGTCTGGTGTTAGGATATGATTACTCCGTCCTGGCCGGCACCCAGGGCATGTTCAACCACAAGAAAAAGGACCGCATGCTCCAACTCGCCTACAAGCATAAACTGCCCACGGTGCTATTCGCTGAAGGTGGAGGAGGGCGGCCAGGAGACGTAGATACCATGGAGTTTATCGTGGCAGGGCTTGATTGCATGGCATTCGCACACTACGCCAGGCTCAGCGGCCTTGTCCCTGTGGTAGGGATTGTGACCGGTTACTGCTTTGCAGGGAATGCGGCACTTCTAGGCCAAAGCGACGTGATCATCGCCACCAAAGACTCCAATATCGGGATGGCTGGCCCGGCAATGATTGAGGGGGGTGGCCTAGGTGTATTCAGACCGGAGGAGATCGGGCCCATGTCGGTACAGTCGCAAAACGGTGTTGTCGATATCCTTGCTGAGGATGACGCTGATGCGGTGCAGAAGGCAAAACAGTATCTCTCCTACTTTCAAGGGAGCATAGGAGAATGGGAGTGTGCGGACCAGCGCCTGTTACGTGAGATGGTCCCGGAAATACGCCGCAGGGCATATGATGTCCGGAAAATCATCGATACCCTGGCGGACACGGGTTCGGTCCTGGAGCTCCGCCCACAGTTCGGGGTGGGCATCGTCACGGCACTTGTTAGAATCGAAGGACATCCCTTCGGGCTGATGGCAAACAATGTATCTCACCTTGCAGGGGCCATAGACGCGGATGGCGCAGACAAGGTCTCCCGTTTCATTCAAATTTGCGATGCTTTCGACATTCCCATTGTTGTTCTTATCGATACCCCTGGATTCATGGTTGGCCCGGAGGCAGAAAAGACAGCCCAGGTGCGTCACTTCTGCCGTATATTCACCAACGCCGTCAACGCAACTACCCCAATCTTTAGCGTGGTGTTGCGCAGAGGATACGGTCTCGGCGCCCAGGCCATGGCAGGGGGAAGTTTCCATGCCTCCGACTTCATCGTATCATGGCCGACAGGCGAGTTTGGCGGCATGGGGCTGGAGGGTGCTGTTCGGCTCGGCTTCAGAAAAGAACTTGACGCCATCGAAGATCCCGAGAAACGTAAGGCACGATTCGAAGAGTTGTTAGCCATGCATTATGAGCACGGAAAGGCGATCAATATGGCTGCTACCCTTGAGATCGACGATGTTATCGATCCGGCTGAGACCCGTCACTGGATTACGGTCGGCTTGCGTTCTATGCCCGGACCTGAACGGCGCAGCGGTAAAAAACGGCCGAATATCGACTGCTGGTAAAGTCGCTTGTTGTCCCATCAGCTACAGTAAAGTGGTGGAATGCCCCACAGCAGGGATTGATAAGAAGGAGCACAACGTCACCTGCACCATAAATAAATTGAAGAGTAATTGCCTGGAATGTTTAAAGCGAAACTAAGAGCTGTTGCAAAGCCGGGATAAGATTCTTCTTCTCAAACACGAGTTCGGGGACTGTCCACAATGGCCCACCAACTGCTTGCAAAATTTTGCAAATCGTAGCTAATTTTTGTACAACTTTTACCGTGCTACTTTAAATTAACCTCTTAACAGTTAATTCAGCGATAAACATCTTTACGATGACCAACTTTTACAATCCAGATGGTAGACTCCTTATCTTGAACTGAATATACAATGCGATACTGTCCCTGACGGACGCGATACTTTTCTTGACCGGTTAGTTTTTCGCAGCCTAAAGGCCGAGGCTCTATGGTTAGTGACTCGACACGATGGAGGACTTTCCTTACATCTTTTTTAGGAATTGACCTAAAATCTTTTTCAACCGACTCTCTAAAATAGACTTTATATTCGGCCATCTTTCTTTAGCCTTTTCACCATTTCATCATAGCTAATCAGAGGTTCTTTCACCCTTTCTTCAAATGCCGCAATGTCCTCGGCGTCTTCTGCAAGACTGCCTCTCACGGCGTCATTTACAAGCTCTGATATTGACCGAGAGATGGCAACTGCTTTTAAGCGCAGCGCCTTATGCAAATCAGGGTCTAAATAAATAGTGGTTCGTTTGGTTTGGGTAGCCATAATAACACCTCCAGATATCACTATAACATTTTAGCATTAAAATGTCATAACGTCTAATAGAAGGGCAACTACTTGAGCCTGTCTCATGGTAATGAAAGACTGGTGTGAGATAAGCAACTGCTGCACAGCAGTAATCAGTCTCTTTTTCTTAAACAGTAGTTCGGGAACTGTCCAGTGTCCCCCCACCACTCAGGTAGTACAGTCCAAATTCTTCCGAATTTAACTACAGATTCCTGTCAAATAATCTCGAAGTGGCTTCACATTAAAAAATTGGTTACTGATAGCCAGTGCTTTCAAAACCACACGAGCAGTGTCAAGCGATGTAAAACATGGGATTCGCTTCTCTGCAGCAGCACGTCGAATGTGAAATCCATCTTTAAGAGGAATACGGCCGGCAGTAATAGTGTTGACTACACCCACTACAGAGCCGCCCTTAATTATATCAACCACATTCGGATGGCCCTCGTCCAGTTTCTTGCCAATCTCCTTCACTTTCATTCCGGCTGCACCAATCATAGCTGCTGTGCCTTCTGTGGCATAAAGCTGGTAGCCCAAAGAATAAAAGCCTTCAATTATATGTAAGGCTTCCTGTTTGTTTTTGTCAGCAATGCTGAACAGTAGATTACCTTGAGATGGCAACATAAGACCAGCAGCCAAAAGTGCTTTGGTCAAAGCAGCTTCATAGGTGTAGTCAATTCCCATGACTTCGCCTGTTGACTTCATTTCAGGACCAAGGTACGTATCTACACCAGCAAGCTTAGACATCGAGAATACGGGAGCCTTTATGCCTACGAGTTCCTGTCTCTTCCACAAGCCTGTGGTGTAGCCCTGCTTTTTTAGACTCATGTCTAGCATTATCTTGGTGGCAATCCGAACCATAGGCACACCAGTGACTTTGGAGATAAACGGGATAGTCCGGCTGGCACGAGGATTTACCTCTAGTACATAAATTGAAGACAAACCAGTGCTTTCACCTGACATGATGACAAGCTGGACATTCATTAACCCCTTCACCTGAAGTGCCCGCCCGATTCGTATCGTGTAATCAACAACAGTATTTACCTCATCCTCAGTAAGATTCAATGCCGGATAGACAGCTATTGAGTCACCACTATGCACCCCAGCGAGCTCAATGTGCTCCATTATTCCTGGTATGAGAACATCTTCTCCATCGCTGACAGCATCAACTTCAACTTCCTTGCCTTCAAAGTATTTGTCAATCAAGATAGGATGCTGACTATCCATTTCCAAAGCTAGTGAAATATAACGTGTCAACTCCTCTTCATTATTGACGATTTCCATAGCTCTGCCGCCGAGAACATAGCTGGGACGGACCAGCACGGGATAGCCAAGATACCGAGCCACGCTGATACCCTCATGTAGGGAGATAACACCAGCTCCCGGTGGCTGAGGGATGCCTAGATGATTGAGAAAATCTTCAAAGCGGCGACGGTCTTCAGCTATGTCTATAGCATCAAAGTTAGTGCCAAGTATCGGCATATTGCTACGCCCTAAAGGTTCAGTTAAATTAATGGCTGTCTGGCCGCCAAATTGGACAATAGAGGCTGGGACGGGATCATTTTGAAACGGAGAGCTTTCATTTTCCAGGATATCTCTCAGACTTTCTTCATCCAAAGCTTCAAAATAGAGGCGGTCGCTGGTGTCAAAGTCCGTGGAAACCGTTTCTGGGTTAGAGTTTACCATTATGCTTTTGATGCCTATCTCTTGAAGCGCCCAGGCAGAATGAACAGAGCAATAGTCGAATTCTATCCCTTGCCCAATGCGAATGGGACCACTTCCAATGACCACGACCTTTTTCTCCTTTATCGATTTTGCCTCGTTCTCTTTTTCGTAGGTGCTATAAAAGTAAGGTGTTTCGGCATCAAATTCAGCAGCACAGGTATCTACCATTTTATATACGGGATGTATTTGCCAGTTATGTCGAAGTTGGCGCACTTGTTCATACAATCTGTCAGATAAGGTGCTGATTTGTTCGTCAGAAAAACCCAGGCGCTTCGCCTCCCACATAAGCTCAGGAGTTAATGGCTTAGAAAGAAGCAACTGCTCCATATGCACAATATTGGTCAACTTATAGATGAACCAGGGGTCAATGCCGGTACGCCGGGCTAGCCATTCACAGCTTGCCCCTCGTCTAATGGCAGCCATAATTGCCCACAACCTGAGGTCATTAGGATGGAGTGGATAAGAGTCGAGGTCTTTTCTGTCGTTCCAGCCCCTGTCCTCCCAGAGTAGAGTTCTTTTGCTGAACTCGAGCGAGCGTACCGCTTTCTGTAGGGCAGCTTCGAAACAGCGGTCAATCGCCATAACCTCGCCTGTAGCTTTCATTTGGCTAGCTATATTGCGGTCTCCTAAGGCAAATTTGTCGAAAGGCCAGCGGGGGATTTTGACTACACAGTAGTCTAAAGCAGGCTCGAAGGCAGCCATTGTCTTGCCGGTCACCCGATTAGGTATTTCGTCCAACCTTTTGCCCGCAGCTATCTTAGCGGCTACCCTGGCAATAGGATAACCGGTGGCTTTGCTAGCTAGAGCCGAACTGCGGCTGACACGGGGATTGACCTCAATCACATAGTACTCGCTTGTTTTTACATTCAACTGGTCTGGAGACCACTTTTGAGCCACCATCGGGCTAGGAGTTAAGGCGAATTGGATGTTGCAACCACCTTCAATACCTAAAGCCCTGATGATTTTCAGGCTTGCCGACCGTAACATCTGGTATTCCTTGTCAGTTAGTGTCTGACTGGGTGCGACGACAATGCTATCACCAGTGTGAACCCCCATCGGGTCAATGTTCTCCATATTACAGATAGTGATGCAGTTATCAGCAGCATCACGCATCACCTCGTATTCGATTTCCTTCCAGCCGAGAAGGCACTTTTCCACCAAAACTTCGTGGCTGGGACTGGAAATTAGCCCACCAGATACGATTGTTTCCAGTTCCTCCATGGTGTGAGCAATGCCACCACCAGTGCCACCTAGTGTATAAGAGGGACGAACGATTAACGGTAATCCGATTGACTTAGCTAGTTCCATTGCCCCATTCACGGAATGCACTGTGGCACTCTGTGGCACTGGCTCACCGATATCTAATATGAGCTGCTTAAATAGAGACCTTTCCTCAGCTTTCTTGATTGTCTCCAGTGGTGTGCCCAGCAACCTGACGTTGTACTTATCCAGCACCCCGGAGTCAGCGAGCTCCACAGCTAGATTGAGCCCCGTTTGTCCACCTAGAGTAGGCAACAACCCATCTGGATGTTCCTGTTCAATTATTCGGGTTATAACCTCCGCAGTTAATGGCTCAATATAGACAATGTCGGCAACACCCTCATCGGTCATAATAGTCGCCGGGTTTGAGTTCACCAGCACTGTAGTGATGCCTTCCTCACGGAGAGATTTGCATGCTTGAGTACCGGCATAATCAAACTCCGCTGCCTGTCCAATGATTATCGGACCTGAGCCGATGACCAGGACCTTAGAGATTTTGTGCATTCACACTTCCCCTTACCATCTCCAAAAACCTGCCAAACAGGCGGGTTATTATTATGGGTACCTTGGAGCATCTGCTCCAAGTGCCATATCGGGAGGAGGGCTGATGCTCTCTCCTACCTCGGGAGTATCAAAATAGAGCTTGTAGCTCGAACACCTGTAGTTACCGGGTGAGCTAACCAATCCAGCCTTGACAGGATTATTATGGATATAATCAAATTTCTCAAGGAACTTTTCTTCACTGTAGATATTGAAATCATAGAAGCCATGCTGCCAGAGGCGATATCTAAGGTTTCGTTTATGCGACTTAGTGCTCTCTGGGGCAATCATGGAGGTAGATTGGAGCATCTGCTCCAATCTACCCGATATCATTAAGCCAATAATCCGCCTGGCTGTGGTTCCTTTTATCCCTTGCATTATCTTGGATATACCGAGGTCTGGCTTTGCCATTTTATCCCACCAAAGTAACAGGTGTACATGGTCAGGCATTATCACATATCCTAGCAATGTAAAGCCGTACTTATCACGGTAAAATTCTAATTCTTCACGAAGGATTCGACAGAATTCCCCGTCGCTGAAATAAGGGCGATTTTCACAAGTACCTGTGGTGATGAAATGAACATAGGAATTATCATCGAATTTTGGGAGATTTTTGTGCTGTTTCATTTTTCTTCTCAAAACACGTGGTAGATGAGAGCATCGGCTCTTATCCCAGAGCTGGAGCAGATGCTCCAGCCTACCCACTCTCCTTCTTCACCATCTCCAAAAACCTGTCAAACAGGTAGACGTTATCTTGAGGGCC
>VGNY01000106.1 GCA_016865895.1 Chloroflexota bacterium
CGTTGGAGCAAGAACCAATCAGATTGGAATTCTTAGAGGAAGCTCTGGTTGCTTAAAGGTTGACTGAAATGACAGAAGGGTATAGGATATGGCTAGATCGAATTTCCACCAGTTACGTGACGCTGCCTAATGGGAATTCTACTATGTCTAATATGGGTTGGGCTAACACAGGTATTTGCTAGATATACACGTCAACACTTTGAAAGGTTGAGAGAAATATCGGGCATGCTAGGAATAGCACCAATGCTACCACTGAAATCATTTCCGTGCAAGTGGTTTTCTTTAACAGAGGCAA
Source organism: Chloroflexota bacterium (assembly GCA_016865895.1). Taxonomy (GTDB): domain Bacteria; phylum Chloroflexota; class Dehalococcoidia; order GIF9; family UBA5629; genus VGNY01. The sequence continues at coordinate 296 of VGNY01000106.1, forward strand.
GAACTTTCGTAATTTTGTTTGTAACACTATACATCGCTGTTTGGGTAATCCGATATATTATGGGGTTTGTAATATGCTGAGTCGAAATGCAGATGGACAAAAGATTAAAGTCAAATCATGAAACAACCAAGAGTTAACTTAACCTCATTTTGTATTTTAACTTTTGATTTTTAACTTTTTATAGCCACCTCTTGCGCCGCTTGTAGTGCTTGACCGAGCGATAGCTCTTCTTAGCACCGACCGCCGATAGCCCCATGTAGAACTCCTTCACATCTTCATTATTTTTGAGGAAATCGGCGGTACCATCGAGGACAACCCGGCCATTTTCCATAACATAGCCGTAATGGGCGATGTTAAGCGCAATCCTGACATTCTGTTCCACGAGCAGGATAGATGCCTTCCTCTCAGCATTGAACCGCTCTATGATGTCGTAAATCTCTTCAACGAGCATAGGCGCCAGGCCCAGTGACGGCTCATCAAGCATCATAAGCTTTGGGGCAGACATCATCGCCCGGCCGATGACCAACATCTGCTGCTCACCGCCGGAGAGATAGCCGGCAACGTTGCGGCGAAGATTCTTGAGCCGGGGAAAATAATCGTAAACCATGTTCAGGTCTTCTCTGGTGGCATGACGGTCTTTGCGGTTATGCGCACCAACCAGCAGGTTCTCCTCAGTGGTCAGATGACCGAAGACTCGCCGCCCTTCCAACGCCTGGACAATGCCCAGCTTGCCTATCTCAACGGCACTTTTCTTGTCTATCCTCTGCCCATCCCACTCAATACTGCCATCAACCACCTCCCCCTCCTCCACCCTCAGCAGACCTGATATCGCCTTAAGGGCAGTCGTTTTACCAGCTCCATTTGCCCCAAGAAGGGCAACCACCGAGCAGCCCTCCACAGCTATAGAGATACCGTGCAATACCCTTATCACGTTCAGATAGGCAACTTCGATGTTGTTCAGTCTAAGCATATTGAATCTGTTCTCGTTAGGGTCTCCCCCTTTCGGGGAGACCCTAACCAATCAATTACTGTTACTTGCCAAACCAATCATACTCTTCATACTTTATCAAGGGCGCTTCGACCCACGCACTTGGTTCGGCTATTTTACCATCCACTATTCGGTAAATCCGGTTATATTTGGTAAGCCTGTTGTCACCAGGTGTATAGCTCACTGGACCTTGTAGACCACCAACGTCGTACCCTTTCAGCTTCTGTATGCCCTGGGTCTCGACAGCTCGCCAAGCCGCTACATCTCCCTTAGCCAGCACATCATAGCCAGCGTTCTTTACCGCCAACTCCAGAATTTTGGCCACTATCAGGCTTTGTGCCCATGAGGTAATGTAGTCCATATTGCCATAGTCGGCAGAGTGCAGCTTCTGACAGTACTCCGTCATCTTGGCCATGCCGGGCACATCCTCCCCCCAGAGCACGGTAGGAAACGTGCCATAAACGCCCTCAACAGTGGTAGCACCGGCTAAGTCAATCAAAGCCTTGGTGAGGCTGGCATGGGCGCAGCCGATGGTTATGCCCGGATACATACCGAGGTCTTTGGCATTTTTGATAATGACGGCAGTAGGCGCTGGCGTGCTGGAGATGAACAATACGTCAGGCTTCTTCGCCTTAATCCGGGTCAGCGACTCCATTTCGGAGGTGGTGGTCGCAGCATGTTCATCTGTGGAAACAATCTCGATTCCCAGTTCATCAGCCTTAGCCCGAAAAGCATCTCGAGCCCCGTAACCAGTTGGGTTATTGAGCAGATGCAGGGCAAATTTAGGTTTTCCAGGTCCCTTCCAGATGCTCTTCATATAGAAGTTGGCAAAGGCTACAGCATCATCGCCATAGTCAGGTGTCTGACCATAGATGTGCTTTGGAGGACGGTAGTTTATGGGAGAGGAGAAGCAAGTTATACCGGGAAACTCAGCCCGATTAGCTGATTCCATGGCCGCCGACATCTCTTTGGATGAGGCGGTGGTGAAAAGGAGACAGCCTTCGTCCATGAACCTCTTGACAATGGTCACCACCTTGGCAGCATCGTAGGCACTGTCCAACCACAAGACTTCAATAGGGTAGCCACTGGCACCACCGAGTTCATCATTTATGTATTTAATGGCATCAAGGTTGGCATTGCCCATGGGGCGTCCCTTCTCGGCGGCAATGCCAGTCGTCGGCGTCATCATGCCAACCTTTAGCACCTCGCCCGGCTTGGCTTTAGGAGCACAGGCGCTGGCAAAGGGCAACATTGCCACCACTAACGCCAGACATAAAATCACAGTTACTAACAGCAGTTTTCTTGTCATTTATATCCTCCTTTAAAATTTTTGACCATTGTAAGGTTAGTTTAAACACTACATCTCTATACCTCCCTCATGTTAATACGAAAATGGCCACAGGCGATAGGCGGCTTTGAACAAAATCCAGCGGTGCGCCAGTCCCCGTGGCTCGAGTATCAGAAACAGGATAATTACCAAACCGAACACCATCGGCCCGATGCCGGTGGTAAAGCCTGATGGTAAAGTTGGGAAGGCGCTTTCCAGAACCGGGGAAATATACATTATCGCTTGTTGCAGAAGACGAATAAGAATGGCACCTAAGACAGGACCGATGGTAGTGCCCAGGCCACCGATAATCACCATGCCTATATACAGTATGGAATCGGAAAGAGTAAAGTTCTCAGCATTCAAAAAGCCAGCCCAGTGAGCAAACAAGGCACCGGCTATTCCAGCCAGAAAGCAACCGATAAAGAATGCCAGAAGCTTGTAGTAAAGAAGATTAATCCCCATCACCTCGGCAGCTAAGTCATTGTCCCTTATGGCAATAAAAGCTCTGCCTACTCTGCCCCTTGCCAGGTTCTTGGCAAACAATATGCAGATTGAGGTAATCGCCATTATCAGGTAGAACTGGCTGGCTTCGCTCCTGATTTGGAGACTCCCGATTGAGGCATATGGTACACTCATGCCAACAAAACCGCCGGTTACCGGCCCCCAATGGTTGATAACCCAGATGATGATGAATTGAGCGGCAATAGTGGTAATTGCCAGATAGAAACCTTTGACGCGCACCGAGGGAAGACCAAAGATAAGCCCTATCAGCCCAGCACTGAAGCCGGAACAGATAAGTCCGGCTAAGAATGGAAAGCCAAGCTTATTAGTTAAGACCGCGGCGGTATAGGCGCCCACAGCCATAAAGCCGGCGTGACCAATAGATAACTGCCCGCAATAGCCGATGAGTATATTCAGCCCGATGACAGCGATTACGGTGATGCCAATTAAGTTGAATACACCCAGCCAGTAACTTCTTAAATACAGCGGGGCGGTAAAGACGATGACTAACAGGCCAATAAACAATGCCCAATGGGTCTTGGTGCGCAAGACAGCCATGTCTCTGGCATAGTCGTAATTACGGGTACCGCAAGGCAAAGCCATTTCCCTATATCCTCTCTATTCGCGTCTCTCCAAATAGCCCGTAAGGTTTAATAATCATGACAATTATTATGATTATGAACGGTATAATATCCTTAATCCCGGGGCCAATCAGTGGGGTAAGATAGCCACCACCGAGGTTCTCACACAGCCCTATTATCGGCCCAGCCACCATACAGCCGACAAAAGAATCCAGACCACCGAGTATCACCACCGAGAACGATTTTAGACCGGTCTCAACCAGACCATGGGTAATGCCGCCAATACTGGAAATAAGAACTCCACCGACGGCAGCTACTATGCAGGCGAAAATCCATGAGACCGAGAAAACGCTGGTCACCGGAATAGCACAGGCTTGAACCGCCAGCTGGTCATCAGCGGTCGCCCTCATGGCAATGCCCATCTTGTGATACTTAAAAAATAAGGATAGAAGACCGAAGAGAATCAGAGATATGACCGCCGCCCAAATATATTCTTGAGAGACCACCGCCGGACCGATGTGAACGGGCTCCTGTGGGAAAAGGCGGGGCAAGGCGCCCACACTCATGGGCCATATAAAAGTAACCACACCTTCAAGAAAGTAGGCCACCCCCAAGGTCACTGTGATGAGCGACAGTATAGGTTGAGCAATTAAGGGACGCAAAGTGAAGCGCTCAATCACCCAGCCAAGGAATATGGCAAAGAGTATGGTTAGCGGGAAGCCAAGCCAGTAGGGAAGCTTGGCCTGAACCAGCATCCCGTAGGTGAACCAGGAAGAAATCAACACCAGCTGCCCTAAAGCCAGATTAGCCACACTGCTGGATTTCCAGATTAAGGCAAAACCCAGAGCAATAAGAGCATAAACCATCCCTACGGCTATGCCGGTAATCGTATATTGAAGCAGTTCAGCCATTCAGTTCACCTTCCTAACCTTGATAGCTGTGCTCACCACACCTTTTCTGCCGTCCCTGTATGTTATCGGCGCCTCAACAATCACGCTCTCTTTATCGCTATACATGGCGTCGATTAAATCCTTATACCGTTGTTCCATAAAGTCCCTTCTTAGCTTTCTGGTCCGGGTAAGCTCGGCTTCGTCAGGGTCGAACTCCTTATGCAGCAGGACGAATTTCTTAACCCTGGCAGCCTCCGGCAGATAGCTGTTTACCCGAATCAAGTCCTTCTGCACTAAATCGGCAACCTCTTTTTTCTGAGACAGGTCAACAAAAGTGGTATAGGGAATGTCATTGCGCTCAGCCCACTTGCCGACCATAGCGAAATCCATGTTCACTATGGCACAGACGGACTCTCTATCCTTGCCGCCAACAACCATAGCATCTTTAATGTACGGGCTGAACCTGAGCCTGCCCTCGATATACTGGGGTGCATACTTAGTACCGGAAGCCAGCTCTCCCATGTGCTCCAGTCGATCCATGAATATTAAATGCCCCTCATCATTAATGTGGACGGCATCCCCGGTGCGGCACCACCCGTTTACCATAGTAGCCGCCGTCTTCTCCGGGTCTTTATAGTACTGGCTAAAGATGCACTCGCTTCTAACCAGCAGCTCCCCCTCGTCGGTCAACCTGACTTCCACGCCGGATGCTGGCCGTCCCACGCTCTGGAAGTCAATCTCCCCCTTGCCGTGAGACGAGATAAAACCAGCTTCTGTACTGGCATAGCTCTGCCTGAGTTCAATACCTATGGCATGGATTAAGCGAAAGGTATCCAGGCTCAGCACAGAGCTCCCGGTAACAGCGAACTTGGCTTTACCTAACCCCAGCTTATCCTTTAGTGGTCGGAATAGAAATGCGTGAGCTATTCCATGAAGCGCCCGCCACAGCAAACCTGGTGTTTTGCCCTCAAAGCTCATGTCGGCAATCTTATAGCCCACAGGCATGAACAGGCTGTAGAAGAAGCGCTTTATGCGATTAGCATCAGTCATTTTCACCTGAATCTCGCTGACCAGGCTCTCCCACTGACGTGGGCCGTATATGACAAAGTCGGGGCCGACTTCCCTGGTATCTTCAGCGATGGTCTCCGGCTCCTCGGAAAAGTTAAGCTTTGCTCCAGTGAGCAAATGGGGAATAGTGGCAAAGAAGCTGTCACCCACCCAGGCCGGCGGAAAGTTGGATACCAAATCATCGTCTTCGGTTAGCGGATAGCGACCAATAAATCCTTGAGCGGTATTGATCAGCGCTCTATGGGTAAGCATTGCCCCTTTAGGCAAACCGGTGGTTCCTGACGTATAGTAAATGAAAGCACCATCATCCCCCCTACCCTTCTCCACATTCTGCTCAAACAACTTTGAATGCGTTTTCTCATATTCCCTGCCCAGCTCAATTACCTCAGCGAAGCTGATAAGGGTGGGGTCATCGTAGTTTTTCAAGCCCTTGGGGTCCCAATAAATCACTTTCTTCAGCGAAGGCAGCTCATCCTTGATGTCGAGGAATTTATCAGTTTGCTCCTGGTCATTGACAATAGCAAACTTGGCACCGGAGTGAACAGCGACATATTTCACTTCAGAAGGGATAGCGTCAACGAAAATACCGGTGGCGATGCCGCCGGCGGCCTGGGCAGCGAATTCTCCCCAGAACCATTCAGGCTCATTATCTCCGATAATGCAGACCACATCCCCGGGCCTAAAGCCAAGGCTTATCAGTCCCAGGGAGAAGTATTTCACCTTTTCGTAGTAGTCTTTCCAGTTATACCTGCGCCAGATGCCACGGTACTTCATGCACATAGCCGTTCTCTGGCCCCATCTTTCGCAATTGCTCTTAATAAGCTGCGGGATTGTCTCTCTGGCTCCCATAGACCTTTTACCTCAATCTACAACTAAATTTACCCCTAATAAAAAAGCCTCCCGCCTGGGGGAGGCTCTTTGCTTTCGGTGTACTGCGTTCTTGTTCTTCTTGATTAGGTCAATGCCCTCCCAGGCTCGCCAGCAGGCGTGCTAAAGAAAAAGAAGAAGAAGTTAAAACTGCGAGCCTGAGTATGCATTTCGATCTTCACAAAAAAGATAATAGCACAAGGAACAAAGCCTGTCAACAGGTTGCTGTGCTATGTTACTGTCAACTGTTGGTCGGTGTGAATCATGGATGGGCGTCACAGTTATATCTTCAGGATGCGATATGTTAGTGCTCGGAGAATTTGAACCCAGTGGCGATTTTGATGTGGCCCGTATAGAGC
>VGNY01000107.1 GCA_016865895.1 Chloroflexota bacterium
TTCTAGCCAGACTGAAAGACGTTCCCTGGGAAAAACGAACAGCTCGCTTTAAATGCGTGATTGCCATAGCTGCCCCTGAAGGAGAAATTTACCTGTGTCAAGGAGAGTGCCAGGGCTTGATTGCCTTTGAACCCAGAGGCGAGAACGGATTTGGCTATGACCCCGTTTTTTACCTCCCAGAATTTGACAAAACAATGGCTGAGTTACCCTTCGAGATAAAAAATCAAATCAGTCACCGTGGCAGAGCTGCACGTGAGGCGTACAGAGTACTGGAGCGGCTGGCAGAGAAAGTAAAACTATGACTGGACTTTCTGACCCCTTCAATCGCCCAATTAATTATTTGCGTATCTCGGTGACCGACCGCTGCAACCTGCGTTGCGTCTACTGCATGCCTGCCGAGGGCATCGGCCTATTGCCACAAGGCGAGATCCTCAGCTACGAGGAGATAGTTACCATCGCCCGGCTAGCTGCTGAGCTGGGCATCAACAAGCTCAGGCTCACCGGCGGTGAGCCATTGGTCAGAGCCAAGTTGCCTGAACTGGTAGCCATGCTGGCTGAAATTGGTGGCATTGATGATATCTCATTGACCACTAATGGGGTTCTCCTTAAGGAATGTGCCAGTGAACTCAAGCAGGCTGGCTTAAAGCGGGTTAACGTCAGTCTGGATTCCTTAAATCGAGATAAGTTTGAGCGTATCACCCGCTATGATAAGCTGGGCGGGGTGCTCAAGGGCATCGAGGCAGCTAAAGTTTGTGGTTTGAATCCGGTGAAAATAAACATGGTAGTCATGCGCGGCATAAATGATGATGAGATCCTGGACTTTGCCAATTTGACCATCACCGAAGGTTGGCATGTCCGTTTTATTGAGTTGATGCCTTTTGCTGCAGATAATCCTCCCCACGGTCACTCCACCGGTGGCAGTGTTGAGCTTTCGCCTCAATTTATGTCGGCTGATGAGATAAAGGGACGTCTCATCAGTTTGGGTGAACTGGAGCCATCCCTGCCGATTACTGGAAATGGCCCGGCCAAGTATTTCCGTCTTCTCCAAACTAGTGGTAGTATCGGCCTCATCACCCCGGTTAGCCAGCACTTCTGCTTTAATTGCAACCGCCTTCGCCTTACCGCCGAAGGTAAACTCCGTCCCTGCCTGCTCAGCGACCAAGAGATTGACCTCCGCCAGCCACTGCGCAGCGGTGCCTCGCCTGAAAAACTAAAGAAAATCATAACTGAGGCTATTCAGTCTAAGCCCAAGCAGCACCAGCTATCTCAAGGGCGCGTCTCTGGAAAACGCCTTATGTCTCAGGTAGGAGGTTAGGCATGGCTTCGTCGCCGGATATCCGCATGGTAGACGTCGGTGGGAAACCGGTTACCAAAAGGCAGGCTGTGGCTAAGGGCAGGGTGGTGATGCAGGCAGCGACTTTAAAGCTGCTGAAACGGGGCAAGCTGCCCAAAGGGGACGTTTTGGCTGCGGCTCGCGTTGCTGGCATCATGGCGGCTAAAGAAACTCATCGCCTCCTCCCCTTATGTCACCCGCTGCTCATCGAGGATGTAAATGTCGAGTTCTCCATAGACGAGCGAGCCTCAGCGGTAGAAGTCACAGCTATAGTTAAAGGCAGTGGCAAGACTGGCTTCGAGATGGAGGCTCTAACCGCCGTAGCCATAAGCGGACTTACTATTTATGATATGTGCAAAACTGTTGACCAGAAGATGCGTATGGAGAGTATCCGCCTTACTCAAAAAAGCGGTGGCAAAAGCGGCACTATCACATATGAATAGTTTGAATGGTGGATTATTTTGGTGTACATTTACAAAACCCCCCTTGATTTCTAGTAGGGCTCGATGTATACTATAGTTAGCAGGTAACTTGATGGGGCAGGAAATCAATTCACCGTTTAGATATGCAGGCGGGAAGTTCTACGCCCGCAAGCTCATTATTGAGCATATACCTCAACACTCATATTATGTCGAGCCATTGGCGGGCGGTGCGTCTATCTTCTTTGCCAAATACAAAGTCGAAAACAATTGGTTGAATGATATAGATGAGGATTTGATGAATTGCTTTGCGATAATTAGGGACCATCCAGAAGAACTTATCGCCAGATTGAAAGACGAAGAGGCCACAAAGGATAGGCATGCTTTTTATAAAAATGAATTCAGGCCAAAAACAGATTTTGATAGAGCTGTTAGGTGGTTTTATCTAAACCGTACTTCTTACTCTGGTATTATGAATATGCAAAATTGTTATTGGGGCTACGGCGATAAGTACAGTATGCGCCCAGCAAATTGGCCAAGGAATATTCGCCAAACATCGCTGAAGTTGCAGAACGTGAAACTTACGTCGCTTGACTTTGAAGAAGTCATAAATGAAGCAGAGGATGGAACCTTTCTATTTGTTGATCCTCCATATTTCAACACAGACCAAGACAAGTTCTACGCGCACACGTTCACGCGAGATGACCATATCAGACTCTACAATGTACTGAGAAAAAATGCCAATAGACTAATGTTTTTGCTTACTTATGATAATAGCTATGAGGTTAGGGAATTATATGGGTGGGTACAAGAGATACTCGAGAAAGAGTGGAACTACACAATTAACAGGACAGATGACCAAAAAAATGGCACTAATCGTAAAGGCACGAGGTATAAGGGCAAAGAATTGTTCATACTGAACTATAATTCTGTTGCTTTAGCCTCTATGCAATTACCTCTTTTCTCGAAATCATAAGACGACAAATCGCTTAAAGAGGATAGGAGATTCCTCAATTGATACCCAGCCGTTTGTTGGCTTTGCTGTTTTGGCATCAAAGTAGATAACAGGATAATTTGGGATAAAACCGCAATTGGTTTTGTTTTTACATTTACCTCGGGTGCAAACGACTCCAGTATTGGGTCTTGCAGCAATGTCCTGAGTCCTGACTACATACATTCTATGGAAAGCGAAATCTTTGAGACTTTCGTGACTTGGGGGTCCTATCTTGATTAAGAAATCCTTCTCCCTCTCCTTTGGTTTCCATTCAAACAATCCAGTTTTCCTATCCGTTCTGTAAAAGGCATTGCCAATTGAGGTTACAACGACATCGAAATCTGCTGGTAAGTATTGGTCGTTATGAATGGATAACACTTTTTCGCCAACGCCTAGCTTTGGAGCTATTTCTTTGACTTTGGCAGCCCCAAGTGTTCGGCTCCGCATACATTTCACCTTGATTTCGTTATGGCCGTCTGTGTACAATCGATATCCTTCTTTCTTCGACAACTTACACTCCACGCGTATAACCCTTCCTGTGCGTTTGTGCAGAACTCGGATATCTGTATCATGAAAGCTTGCCTCTTCCATACCGGCTTTACTTACCTTCCACTCATTCTTAGGAAGAATTTCCTGCAAGGCTGTCATCACAGAGAACTCAAAAGCTTTACCCCGAATCATGGGTACAACTTTAGGCTCATAGAGTGTTTCTGCGAGATAAAAAATAGGGATGTTGTATTTCTCGCAATATCCTTCTACTTTTTGTTGCCAATTATCATTCATAGACTAAAAATCTTTGAAGAAATTGCTGATGTTTAGATTGAGAGCTTTACATATCTTCTCTATGTTTTCGAGTGTTATGTTTTTCTCGGCTCTTTCTATCATGCCGATATAAGTCCGATGGAGGTTCGCACGTGAGGCTAGTTCTTCTTGTGACAGGTTCAACCTAACCCGTTCATGTCGCACTTTCTGCCCAAATCTAACTAGAATTTCCTTCTTCATAAAGGTTTCTATTTGTAGTATAAACCGAATGCGATCTTTAGTTCTACATACTATAGTTAGCACTATAACTATTTTGGCAGTTCGGCAGTGAGTATTGCGAGCCATATTTAGCAGCCGAGGAAATCGTATTATTTGTTGAAAATGACTCATTACATTAGAATCAGACCGACCGATTGACTTACCCTTGCGGGCGGGGTATACTTTGACACTACAACTGTTGGGGGGTGTCATATGAAGTTGTCCTGCCTTCAAGAGAATCTTAATAAAGGGTTGGCCATAGTCAGCCGAGCTGTAGCCACCAGAACTACCTTACCTATTACCCAGAATGTCCTCATAGCTACCGACCAGTCTCGTCTTAAGCTGGCTGCCACCAATCTGGAGATAGCCATCAGTTGCTGGGTTGGTGCCAAAATAGAAGAGGAAGGCGCTATTACCATCCCCGCTCGGCTTCTCACCGAATTTATCAGTTCTCTCCCCAACGACCGTATTGATATTGCCCTGACTCAGCGCACCCTCCAGCTTAAATGCGCCCGTTATGAGGCTCGAATTAACGGCCTTGATGCTCAAGATTTTCCACCGATTCCTCAGGTCGGCGACGGCATAGCCACCAAAATTGAGGTTGGAGCTTTGCGAGAAGGAATCAACCAGGTCACTTTTGCTGCAGCTACTGAAGAATCCCGCCCCGTGCTTACCGGAGTCCAGCTTGAATTCGATGGAGATAAACTGGCTCTGGCGGCTGCCGATGGTTTCAGATTAGCCGTCCATAATACCACTCTCCTGTCGCCAGTCAAAGACAAGACTGCCATAATCGTGCCGGCACGAGCCTTAAATGAATTAAACCGCTTCCTCACCGACCAGGAAGAGCCGGTTGAAATCACCGTAAATCAGCAAAAGAGTCAGGCTTTATTCCGTCTCAAGAACATAGAGATGGTGTCTCAGCTTATTCAAGGCAATTTCCCTAACTACTCTCAGCTTATCCCACAGAGCTATGTCACTCGGGCTGTTGTTGACCGGGCTGAGTTCTTGCAGACTGTCAGGATGGCATCAATTTTCGCCCGCGATGGCAGCGGTATCGTCCGACTTGTCGTTACCCCTGGTGTTGAGCTTACCCCGGGTAAAGTGAATATCTCAGCCCGAGCTGAAGAAGTCGGCGATAACGTAAGTGAGATAGATGCTTTGATTGATGGTGAGGCGGCCAAGATTGCTTTCAATGCCAAATATCTCGCCGATGTCCTCTCTGTCCTACACCAGAAACAGGTTGGTCTGGAGACCACCACATCCTCCAGCCCTGGGGTCATCCGCCCTGTCGGCGCCAACAACTACATCCATGTTGTCATGCCCATGTTTGTCCAGTGGTGAGAAAGTTCGCCATTATTCTGGCTAATATAGCTGTGACTTTTTAAGGTTGCTCAACGGGTTGGGTATGGCAAGGCTAAAGCCTCGTAACTGCTTCAGGCCGAGCACGATAAGATAAGAGGTAGTTTTATGCCTAAGGTTAATACGGTGCTGGGGTCGGTTTCTGCTGATGAGCTTGGTGTGACTTTAATTCATGAGCATCTGGCTTTAGGGTATCTGGGGTGGGAGTGCGATGCGATGGCTCCACCCTATGACCGGGAAACAGCCGCCACGACTTGTGTCGAGGCTTTGAAGGAGGCTAATGCTTATGGACTGAAGACGCTGGTTGATGCTACTGCTAGCGACATCGGCAGAGATATAGAGCTGCAGAAAATTGTCTCCGAGAGACTGGGCATAAACATCGTCTGTGCCACCGGTATGTACACCGAGAGGTATGGAAAGCCCGGCTACCTTAAGTTTCGCAGCCAGGTGTATGACATCACCGCCGAGGTATATGAGACATATGTGAAGGAGATTACCCAGGGCATCGGAAATACGGGTGTTAAAGCAGGTGTCATCAAAGTAGCTACGGGACATGGCAAGATAACTTCTTATGAAGAGAAGATACTTAAGGCAGCAGCCAGGGCACAGAAGGAGACAGGTGTGCCCATTATCAGCCACACTGAGGCTGGAACCATGGGGCCGGAGCAGGCTGACCTGCTAATTTCTGAGGGGGCAGACCCGAGACGTATAGCAATCGGGCACATGTGCGGCAACGCTAACCTGCAATACCATCTATCCGTTCTGGAAAAGGGGGTTTACATAGCCTTTGACCGACTGGGTATTGACATGCTCTTCCCGGACAAACTGAGGAAGGCATGCCTTATGGGTCTGCTCGGCATCGGCTACGCTGACAAAATCCTGCTTTCTCAGGATTACTGGCCCTACTGGCTGGGCCGTCCTTTTGAGCTGCCGGAGCTGGCAAAACCGCTTCTTGCTAACTGGTCATACGTCCACGTGTTCAAGAACATCATCCCGGCGCTCAAAGAGGCGGGTGTCACCGATGACAAGGTTAATACCATGATGGTGGATAACCCGCGACGCTTGTTTGGTGAAGAGTAGGTTAATATGACACGTTCTGAGGACAACCTAAATCATGACTGCTTAAGGCAAAACCCTAAAGTGAAGGCGCAGCACGAGAAATTTGACTTCTAACCAAAAAACCACTAAACTGTGCCTTTCGGACTGATAAAGCATGTAGTTGCGGGGCTTTTCCACAACCTGGGCCGTGGGATAGCCATGTCGGGACAGGAGCCCCGCCCAAAGCGACCCTAAAGGGTCGCACTACATTGGTCAATTAACTAGACTAATGATAGGTTAATAACAAATGAAACGATACGAACTGGAAGTGGCAAAGCGGGAAGTGACGGGCAAGAAAGTGAGATTCCTGCGCCGTCAAGGCATAACTCCCGGCAATATCTATGGACACGGAATCGACTCCACCGTGGTAAATGTAGACACCAAAAGTCTGAAGCACCTGCTGGCTAATGTGGGCAAAACCGACCTCATCTCCCTCAAAATCGCCGATTCAAAGGCCCCGGTGCTGGCTCTGGTTCGCGATGTGCAAAGGAATCCGCTCACCGACGAGTTCCTCCATGTGGATTTCTATCACGTCAAGATGACCGAAAAGATAAAGGTGGACGTCCCTCTAGTATTCGTCGGCGAGGCACCGGTGTTGGACAAAATCAAAAATGCCTCCGTGCTTCACCTCA
>VGNY01000108.1 GCA_016865895.1 Chloroflexota bacterium
CAGATATTTCTCCATAGATTTAGATTGAAGGTATAAATCTATTAGTGTAGAATAGGTCAACTTGGCTAAGGTTTTTGAAATTATGACAAGTCGAAAGTGCAAGGGGGCTCGAGATTTACTTCCCAAAGACACAGAGGTCTTTCGTTATATAGAGGATGTCTTTCGAAAAGCGTGTATTAACTGGGGTTACCAAGAGGTGCGGACTCCAACTCTGGAGTATCTCTACCTGTTCACGGCGGCTGGCACGCTCACTCCCAACATGTTGAGCAAAGTGTATTCTTTCCTCGATTGGGACGGCTGGAGCGGTGAAAGAGTTGTGATGAGACCAGACGGCACCATACCTGTTGCCAGACTATATGTAGAGAACTTGGCCCAGCAGCAAATAGCCAGGCTCTTTTACATCACAAATGTCTTTGTTTTTGAAGAGACGGGCAAGGAAAACAGAGAACGTTGGCAGGGTGGAGTTGAATTTATAGGGAGTGACAAACCGGCGTCGGATGTGGAGTTAATCCTGCTGGCTACCGAAATCTTACGCAACCTGGATATCCGCAACATTGAAATACAATTATCTCACGCCGGTGTGCTGAAGGCTTTGCTCAAGGAGTTGAAGCTGAATCCAGATGAAGAGACGAAATTGATGGACCAGATTTTCGATGGTGACTGGCAAGTATTGACAAAAACAGAGCTGGGTAATTCAAATACTGGCAAACTCCTGGCGCTGCTCCTAGATTTAAGAGGTAAATCCAGCAGTTTCTTGGAAAACCTGAAAGCCCTACCGCAGATTCCTGTAAGCTTAAAATCCGCGCTGGACAATTTTGCTGAAATCGCTGGACTTCTCGATGCCCTGAACTGTAACTACCAGATTGACATTACATCTACTAGAGGTTTCGAATATTACACCGGACTCTGCTTCCAGTTTTCAGCCAAGGGAACTAGGCTAGGTAGCGGCGGCAGATATGACAACCTCATCCCGCTTATAGGTGGTAAGAATACCCCAGCCTGTGGTTTTGCCCTCTATATTGACCCGCTTCTCAGTTTGGTTCAGCCCAAAGCCAAACAGAAGGTAGAACAGAGAATCTTGGTTAAATGCGAAAAGATGACACCAGAGGCAATAAAAACCAGCTTTCAGTCGGCTGAATCACTCCGCCAAGCTGGGTATGTGGCTGAGATTGACTTCAGTGGTCGTCAATCAGACCGTCGCTGGATAATCGCAGTCCAAGAGAAGCCTCCACTCTTCCTGGTTACTGACCAAAGCCGAAACTTAACAAGAGAGGTATCTTCAATTGCTGACGTCATTAACATGATAGGAGGCTCGGTATAACTTGTTGACCGGACGCCAGCAGGATAACATTAAGCTAGCCTTGCCCAAAGGCAGACTTCTATCAGCTACAGCTTGTCTTTTGAGAGAGATAGGGCTGGAATTCGACAACTATAGTGAAAGGACGCGATTTTATCGCCTCCAATCCACGGTGCTTCCCAATCTCTCCGCCAAGATATTTCAGGAAAAGGACATACCTATTCAAGTAGCCATAGGCAATTATGACCTGGGCATATGCGGCTTGGATTGGATTGAAGAACTTACAGCTAAGTACCCGACCAGTGCCCTGCTCAAGATAACCGATTTGGAATACGGCAAAGGAAATCTCTATCTAGCCGCCAGTCGCTACAGAAATACATCCTGCCTTCAGGAATTGTCAGCCGAACAATATAGCTGGCGCATAGTGACCGAGTATCCCAATCTGGCAGAAGCTTCAGCTCTAAATCTCAGGTTGAGGAGGTTCAGAATCTTTCCTGTATGGGGAGCCGCCGAGGTTTACCCGCCGGAGAATGCTGACCTGGTTCTACTATGGTCAAAAGACGAATCAGAAATAAGTGCCCAGAACTTAGTCCCACTGAAAACTCTGCTCTCTACTAATGCCTTTCTTATTGCTAATCAGGAAAGCTGGCAGACTAAGAATGTCAGTCAGGTCGTAGCTTATTTCAGCCGGGGTCTCGAGATGAAAGCCAAACCATGGCTACAAATCAAGCCTGAGCCATCTAAAAGCTTCAATAGCTTTAAGCCTGACTTCAACGAAGAAAAGATTTGGCTCGCTTTGCCTGACGGACACCAGCAAGAACCAACCGCCGAATTCCTAAATAAAATAGGATTGGAGCTGCAAGGCTATTCAGGCGATAGGCTTAGCCGACGACCAAGATTCAATCTGGACTGGATTAATGCTAAGGTAATCAGGCCACAGGATATGCCACAGCAGGTAGCCAACGGTAATTTCGACCTGGCCATAACTGGCAAGGACTGGCTCTTCGACCATCTTTATCGTTTTCCTTCAAGCCCAGTTACCCAACTCGCAGAGCTTGGCTTCGGCCAGGTAAAAGTAGTAGCGGTGGTTAGCCAGGAACTGCCTGCAGGCAATATTGACCAGTTGAAGCAGATACAGGCAGGTAAATTATCGCCACTGAGAATAGCCTCAGAATACATAAATATCGCCGACAAATATCTTCGTGATAACCATGTCAGCCGGTATAAATTAATTCCCACATGGGGTGCAAGTGAAGCTTTCTTGCCTGAGGATGCCGATTTGCTTATCGAAAACACGCAGACCGGGAAGACCCTAGCCAAGCATAATCTCAGAATCATGGATACACTTTTTCAATCTACCGCGTGTCTTATTGGCAACAAAAACAGTCTGGAGTCCCCACTCAAGGAGGAGAAAATGACCTCTTTGGTTCAAATCTTTCGTCAGGCAGCCAGGACTAACTAGATGAGAATAATCGAAGGTTTTGAAAAGGCGAAACCTCTGCTGACCAGAGAAGTAACCCATTTTGGACTCGCTGTGTCGCCAGAGCGGCCAAGCAAGAAAGAACTCCCTACTGAAGAGGTAGTTAAACGCATACTTGTAGATGTGCGTGACAAAGGCGATAGGGCTCTTTTCAGCTACACCAAGAAACTGGACAGGGTTGAACTCAGCTCGCTGGAGATAACTCGGAGTGAGATTTCCGACGCCTACAAAAAAGTGGATAAAAGGCTAATAGCGGCGCTTAAGCTGGCAGCAAACAGGATAGAGAGGTTCCACTCTGCCTGTAAACAGAGACTCGTATCCAGCTTCCTAATCCACGGCCTGGGACGGCAAGTCAGGCCATTAGACAGAGTGGGCATTTACGTGCCCGGTGGTACTGCCGCTTACCCCTCCACAGTGCTGATGACAGCCATCCCAGCCCGGGTGGCCGGAGTGAAAGAAATCATTGTGGTTACGCCACCCCAAGAGGACAGCACAATTCCGCCAGCAGCACTTGTGGCTTGCGACATCGCCAAGGTGAATCGCATCTTCAAGATAGGCGGGGCTCAAGCTATTGCCGCCCTAGCTTTTGGTACCGAATCAGTACCAAAGGTAGACAAGATTTGTGGGCCGGGCAACGTCTTTGTGGTTACAGCCAAGAAAATGGTCTACGGGACAGTAGATATAGACGGGCTCCAGGGGCCAAGCGAGATAGTGATTGTAGCTGACGATACAGCCACCGCATCGCACTGTGCTGCCGACCTTATAGCCCAAGCCGAACATGACCCCCAGGCATCGGCAATTTTAATCACCACCTCATCAAAATTAGCTGAGGACGTGCAGAGCGAGAGCAAACTGCAGTTGTCAAAGCTGGAACGGCGAAATATTGCCAGAATAGCTTTAAAGTCTCAAGGCATTATAGTACTGGTTGACAGTACAGATGAAGCCATTGACCTAGTAAATCTGTATGCTCCTGAGCATGTATTGCTGATGGTACGTAACCCCAGCCGTTACATCAGAAAAATTCGCAACGCCGGCTGCATATTCATCGGCGATAGCTCACCTGTGGCACTGGGTGATTATATCGCTGGACCGAGCCATGTCCTGCCAACAGGTGGTAGTGCTCGATTCAGCTCACCACTCGGCATAGAGGACTTCCTTAAGGTCACCAATGTTATCGCATTAGATGGAGCTGCCATGAAAGAACTAGGGCAAGCAGCCATAACCATAGCTGAAGCTGAGGGGTTTAAAGGTCATGCCCAGACAATCAAGATAAGATTACAGCCGACAAAGGAAAGAGCGAAATGACTTCGCCTGAAGACATCGAGGGATTAGTGAGGCCTGAACTAAAAGCTATGAAGGCCTATACACCAATCGAGCCAACCGATGTATTGAGCCAGCGTGTCGAGATTGCCGAGGAAAACGTTATCAAACTCGACGGCAACGAAAATCCCTATGGCTGCTCAACTAGGGTAAAACAGGCCCTGGCCAATTATGCTTATTACCACCTCTATCCCGACCCCGAACAGAGAGAGCTAAGAAAGGCACTGGAAGAATACACAGGAATAAGCTCGGAGTACATTCTGGCTGGCAGCGGCAGCGATGAACTTATTGACCTCATTTTGCGCCTATTTATTGAACCCGGCGACAAGGTGATTAACTGCCCACCAACTTTCGGTATGTATCCTTTTAGCACCGATGTCTGCGGTGGCAAGATAGTTAACGCACCAAGAAAGCTAGATTTCTCTGTAGATGTCGCCGCCATAAAGAAAGCTCTGGATAAACGGACAAAGGTTATTTTTATCGCTTCGCCTAACAACCCTTCAGCCAATATGACCTCAGAACAGACAATTCTGGAACTCCTGGATTGCATACCTGTAGTAGTAATTGACGAAGCCTATTTCGAATTCAGCGGTACAACCGTTGCCCCTTTGGTTCCAAAGCACCCAAATCTCATAGTCCTGCGCACTTTCAGCAAATGGGCGGGGCTAGCTGGACTACGTGTCGGTTATGGTATTTTCCCAACCAACATAGTCAAATACCTAATGAAAATAAAGCAGCCATATAACGTGAACGCCGCTGCACAACGGGCAGCACTGGAATCACTAAAGGATACTACTTATCTCCACAGCACGATTAAGGCAATCGTGGATGAACGAGAACGGCTCTCTAACAAACTGAACCAGCTTGACTGGCTAAAAGTTTATCCATCACAAGCTAACTTCATCCTTTGCTCAGTAATTAATGGCAAAGCAAAGACAATACACAAAGGATTACAAAAGATGGGTATTTTTGTCCGTTACTTCGATACCCCACAGTTGAAGGACTGCTTGCGCATCAGCGTCGGCAAGTCAGAACATACTGATGCCTTGATTGCCGCATTGAAAGAAATATGTTAATGTAGACTCATTGAATTGAAAAGGAATACAGCGAGGTTGAAAAAATGGCTGAAAGAAAAGCAACAGTAACTCGTGAAACCAAGGAGACTTCCGTCAAAGTAGAGTTGAATATTGACGGCAAAGGACAGTTCGAAATTACCACCGGTATCAGATTCTTTGACCACATGCTCAGCCAACTAGCTCAGCATGGGATATTCGATATAAAGCTCTCAGCTAGCGGCGCCGACCAACACCATGTGATTGAAGACGTGGCAATTTCGTTAGGTAAAGCCTTCAACCAAGCACTCGGAGACAAGCTAGGAATAGTCAGGATGGCTCATGCTCTGGTGCCCATGGATGAGGCCTTAGCCATGGTCGCATTAGACATCGGGGGCAGAGGTTATACGGTATTTGAGGCATCCTTCGGCAACAGCACTATAGACAAGATGCCCGCTGACTTAATTCGCCATTTCTTCGTATCTTTTGCTTCAGAAAGTAAGTTAAATGTACACGCTAAGGTCATGAGTGGCATCAATGACCATCACAAAGCCGAAGCCCTGTTCAAAGCCCTAGCCCGGGCTCTCGATGCCTCAACTCGTCTTGACCAACGCCTCGCTGGCAGAATACCCAGTACCAAAGACACTATTGAAGACTAAAGTTATGGTTCGAATTCCGCTCGGGGAGCGAGTTTGCTGTTTCCGAATTCAGTAAATACGAAATAGGTAGAACTTAAACTGAGTGGGAGATAACCACAATGCCGAAAATAAAAACGAACCAGCGGATATACGACGTTGTGGACTCTATAAGACATGATGAGTATAGACTTCCTTCAATCCAGAGGTCGTTCGTCTGGGAAGAGGAACGGATTTGCAAACTGATGGATTCTATCATGAATGATTACCCTATTGGGTCTTTCCTGGCTTGGAAACCGCCCGAAAACCTCAAGCTCCGGACCAAGAAGTTCATAGAAGATTTCAAGACAGCCATGCGTCCTATTTCAGACGAGGAGCAGATACCCCCATATTGCTACTTGATCTTGGATGGTCAGCAACGGCTGCAGTCTTTGTATTTGGGCTTCTTTGGCAGCTATGATGGGAAGCGCCTCTATTTTAAGGTTGATAGTAACCCAGAGAAGGAACCAGAGGACTTACGATATGAATTTCGCTTTCTGGATCCTGAAGTAACTCGTTTCAATCCACACTGGTTAAGGCTCAAGGAAGTCGTCAAGCTAAAAATAAAGGATATACCCGAGTTTGTAGAGACGCGATTTGGCTCTGACGTGCATGAAATTAAGAAAAGGATTGCACAGAATCTGGGGCAATTCATACAGGTATTCAACATTAGTGAGAAGCTGTCTTTCCAAGAGGTCGAGGAGGGTTTGGATTACAATGATGTATTAGAAGTTTTTGTAAGAGCAAATTCAGGCGGAATGATCTTGACCAAGTCCGACCTAGTCTTTTCAACGATAGTTTTGAAGGTTTGGACTGCACCCCTATGATTGGACAGAGTCTCTTCCAATACAAGATGAGCCTGGAGGGGGCACCGATTTCTGATGCAAGGTGAGCCTGAAACAGGCAACTCATTTATGATTGGGACATGCAACTGATCATGAACGATGAGAAGCTAACCACAATAGAACAGGCCAAACAGTTTTTGAACGGGAGCGAGACACTTAGGTTTGAAGGGGTATCG
>VGNY01000109.1 GCA_016865895.1 Chloroflexota bacterium
GGTATTCAAGCATTTTCGTACTGACCAAGATGATTATTTACAGTTCCAACGCCAATATATGGGTTGGGCCATGTACTGCCTCACTCCCATGAAATCTCGTTCGACAGGTAATCACTTATGAAAATAACCTTTATTGATACTGACTGGGCACACTCGTATATGTTACTACCCTAGAGTAGAACGTTGATCCCGATGATTACGTGATAGTACAAGTTGTCACTTTTTAGCGTGTTGTGTTATGAGTTACTTCCCAACGGATAGTGCTTCAACCGCGCTTTGACGATCGTGATTCATGCTGTTATATTGTCTTCGGGACACGGAGGGAATATGAAAAAATCAGTATTAAAATGGGAAATGCTGGGCATTGTTTTCGTATCACTGCTGGGAGCATTTCTACATTTTGCTTTCGAATTGTCCGGGGAGATGAAGCTCGTTGGAACTATCGCCGCTGTGAATGAGAGCGTTTGGGAACATTTGAAGATAGCTTTCTGGCCGGCATTGATTTATGCCGTTTTTGAGTATCCGTTCCTCAAAGGTTGGACGGGTAACTATCTGATTGCGAAAGCAACCGGCATCTGCCTTATGCCGATTACCATTGCTGTATTCTTTTACTCGTACACAACAGCTATCGGGCATCACGTCTTACCTATCGATATCATCATATTCGTAGTGGCCATTACAATAGGGCAGTTCGTAAGTTACAGTATCCTCGTCACAAAGCAGGTACCTCGGTGGCTGAACATGCTGGGCCTCGCCGCCTTGGTAGCATTGGCGGGTGCCTTTGTGCTGTTTACTTTTATCCCACCGCAATTGCCGATCTTCAGGGATTCCATAACTGGAACTTATGGAATAAGATAAGACACAGATATTTAGCAACAATCGGGCGCTCTGTGCGACGTGCTTTAATTATCGTTGCACTTTCCTGATGCGGAGCTAGCCAGAGTAGCTACTCGAATTTCCTAAACGGGCCACCTTAGGGCCGGCAGACAACCAGAACGGCAGGGCAGCTATGCTCCCCAGGCAATCGTGCACCTCACCGGAACACCCATCAGGCTTATTTTACCCATTATATAATCAACGTGCTACCTTATAACCATCTTGGATTAGTATACATGACAAATGGGCAACCTCTCTCCATCCAACAAATACTTGACCACGACTGAAAAAGCCAGTTAGAATACCTTGATCCACAAAACTCCACTTTGGATTGAAGGGGGGTAACCTATATGTTTGGTAATCTCCAAAGCAAGACCATGGAAGTCATTAAAGCGATGCTCCCTTTAGTTATCGTTATCATCATCATGCAATTTGCTTTCATCAAAATGCCTATCCCTCTTTTCCTGCAGTTCCTGGTAGGTGCTGTCATGGCAATTGCAGGCATGATTCTTTTCCTAGTCGGAATCGATGCCGGGATTTTGCCCATAGGCGAGGCTGTGGGTGCCGAGCTTCCCAAAAGACGTTCCTTATCATTGATAGTTGCTATCGCTTTCCTGGTAGGTTTTGCGGCAACCATTGCCGAACCGGATGTTATTGTTCTGACCGGCCAAATAGATAAAGTTTCACAAGGGAGCATCTCAGATAACATCTTGATATATGTTATAGGTATTGGCATAGCTTTCTTTGTAGCTGTGGCGATATTGCGAATTGTCCTTGGATTCCGTATGGCTTATCTGCTGGCAGCCAGCTATTTTATTGTCATAGTCCTGTCCTTCTTCACACCGGCGGAGTTCGTTCCGGTTGCTTTTGATGCAGGAGGTGTGACCACTGGCCCGATGACAGTACCGATAATACTGTCCCTAGGAATAGGTTTCAGTTCGGTCCTGGCCGACAGGTCAGCGATATCTGATGGCTTCGGATTAATCGGGCTGGCTTCCGTAGGCCCGATAATCGCAGTAATGATTATGGGGATAATACTACATTGAGCGAGACAACGGTTATTAGTGGTTTTGTGGACACCTTGCTTAGCGTAGTGAAGGCGCTGCTGCCATTGCTCAGCCTCTTCCTAATATTTCAATTCTTGTTTCTTAAGCTTCCCAGACACTATGTTTTTAACTTGCTGAAAGGAACGTTGCTCGCCGTGGTAGGATTGCTGCTCTTTCTAGAGGGAGTGCGTATTGGCTTCCTGCCTGCAGGGCATGCAATCGGAGAGATGCTGGGCAATATAACCTGGAGGTGGCTCCTGATACCCTTTGGTTTTTTCATAGGGTTTCTCACTACGTGGACAGAACCCGCCGTACGCATACTTTGTGATCAGGTTGAAAAGGCGTCAGCGGGAGCTATACGCAAGTCTGTTGTCCTCTCCGTAATTTGCGCTGGTGTTGCACTTTTTGTCGGCCTAGGCATGGCAAAAATCATCTACGGTATCCCATTACTTTACATTGTGGTTCCTGGCTATATAATAGTTCTAGTTATGCTGTGGTTCAGTGACAGACAGTTTCTCTCTGTCGCCTTCGATGCTGGTGGTGTGGCAACTGGTCCCATGGCTGTCACATTTCTCATGGCGATAGCCATAGGTGTATCTTCGGCGATAGAGGGGCGCGACCTGGTTATCCATGGTTTTGGCTTGATTGCCTTGATAGCCCTAGCACCAATTCTCTCGGTCATGGCGATGGGGCTTGTTGTACGTATCAGAATTCGTTATAGGGGGTGATACCAATGTCAAAGATATCTCTTATCGTCACCATTGTAAGAAAGGGGTGGGGAGATGAGGTGCTGGAAGCTTCCATGAAAGCTGGAGCTGAGGGGGGAACAATATTAGTGGGACGTGGAGTAGGCGTGCACGAGAAGCAGAAAATACTGGGTATTCCTATCGAACCGGAAAAGGATATTGTTTTATCCGTCACTTATCCTGACAAGAGCGAAGCGATACTCCAAGAAATCGTTCGAGCCTGTGACTTAGAAAAACCCGGGACTGGAATAGCCTTCGTCGTTCCAGTAGAGAGGGTGGTTGGGGTATCTCACCTGCTTCATAAAAACAATGCGGGTCGGCAGTGAACAAAACGCTGGTTGCAGAGGTATATAGACTGCATGGCAGTGCTTCAGTATCGATTCCAGCGGATTCGCCGCTGGAGGACGTTATCGGCGCGTTTATCCGTGAGCCTTCCCTGTGTGGTATATTCCTCATTGATTCAAAGCAAAGATTCGTCGGCATGGTAACAAGGGTTGACCTTATTAGGTGGGCGCATTTCAATTTAACAGGTGGCAAGGAGAGGCATAAGATTCCAGTTTCGGAATTCTTCCGGATCGTGGATGCTCGCAAGGCTAAAGACCTAGCGAGTGGCGATCCACGTGTGCTATCTGTAAAAGAAAGCGATAATCTCAAAGCCGCGCTGGACAAGATGCTAGACCAGGAAGAAGATGTAATTGCTGTACTCGACAGTGAGGGCAGAGTCTTGGGTGACTTAAGGCTCTCGGAGATACTCTGTTGGGTCCTTACTCACGGCAGACGTATTGCTAAATAGTGACGACGACAATCCCAGTTGGCATCATGATAAGAGGAAATGAAAGTAAACAGCTATCGATTATCCAGATTAATAGAATGTGATCAGACTTCTTTCCTAATTAGGCCTGATTTGCATAGTTGTTTCGTAATACAAGATAGAGGAGGTGATCTATGCTCAAGATATTTTATATTCTTATCGCAATACTGATCATACTTTTTACACTGAATGGTTGCCAAGGTGCTGAAGATAGACACTCAGAGGAAGTTGCTATCCAAGGAAGCTATACCATAGAGAGAATCCAAGGGGCAACTGAAATCGACTACAAATGCGGTGAGCTTATCTATGTACCTATTTATTCTAGTATATTCCGTCATCCGGGGGCTAAAACCCACGGCTTAACGGCCACTCTCAGTATACACAACATTGACCTGACGAATTCAATTAAAATAACGAAAGTTGATTATTATAATACAGATGGTGAGCTGATCAAGGCATATATTGAGGACAGGCTTGCGTTAAAACCACTGCAAACGGTGCAATTTGTAATATGGGGCAAGGACATCAGTGGGGGAACAGGAGCAAACTTTATAGTTGAATGGGTATCTGAATCTGATGTAAGCAGCCCGATAGTAGAAGCTGTAACGATCTCCACCAGCGGACTTCAAGGAGTCTCGTTCGTCACATCAGGTAAAGTCATCAAGAAACTGGGTAGTTACTAGTATAACAACTAATCATTAATTGTATTATAGACAAGCGATATGGAACAGAAATGGTATAACCTCAACCCTGACGAAACCTTGCGCTTGCTTAATTCACAGCGTCATGGTTTAAGTGAAGAAGAGGCTAAGGCACGGCTGGAGCAATACGGCCCCAACGAGTTAAGGCGCAAGAAAAAAACCTCACCGGTTGTGGCCTTCTTCAAGCAGTTCCTCAGCCCTCTTATATACATACTGATTGCTGCTGTCACAATCTCAATTTTGACTCAGCATTACTTGGATGCCTGGGTGATACTTGGGATATTGCTGGCTAATGCTGCCATCGGCTTCATACAGGAAACACGAGCTGAGCGCGCTATGGAAGCATTAATGCAAATGGCAGCACCAAAGGCAAAAGTGAGACGTAATGGCATAGTCAAACAGATACCAGCCAGACAAGTGGTGCCCGGAGATATACTGCTCCTTGAAATTGGAGATAAGGTGTCAGCAGGCGCCAGATTAATAGAGTCATCCAATCTAAAAGTAGATGAAGCCATACTTACCGGCGAGTCAATGCCAGTAGAAAAGCATACCATGCCTCTAGATGGGGACGTCGCCTTGGCCGATAGAAAAAACATGGTGCACATGAACACCATTGTTAACTATGGCAGAGCCACGGCTGTGGTCGTGAATACGGGCATGTCAACGGAGATAGGCAAAATCGCCGGTGCCCTTGACGAAATAGAGAAGGAAAAGACACCTCTCCAGAAAAGCATCACCAAGTTGAGCCAGTACATAATAATTCTTGTTCTCTCAGTTCTTGGTATCCTGATGGTTACAGGAATTGCCAGAGGGCTGGGTTGGCTGGAGATGTTCTACCTGGCTGTGGCAGCTGGGGTTTCTGCCATACCAGAAGGGCTGCCGGCAGTAGTGACTGTAGTTCTGGCTGTGGGCATGCAGATAATGGCACGTCGCAACGCCGTAATTCGTAAACTAGTAGCAGTAGAAACCTTGGGGTCAGCTACCGTCATCTGCTCAGATAAAACAGGAACCCTGACATTGAGTCAGATGGCGGTACAGCGCATTTACGTTGATAGTCAGTGGATAGATGTGACCGGAGAAGGCTACATGCCGCAAGGAGAGTTCCGCCAGCAAGGGCAGATAATAAACCCAGAAAGCAACAAAACACTAATTTGGCACTTGAGAATAGGAGCCCTGTGCAACGACGCCCTGTTAGCTAGAGAGGAACAATGTTGTAGCATTTTTGGAGACCCGACTGAAGGCGCCCTGGTTGTAGCTGCCGCCAAGGCGGGTATGGACAAGGAGAAATTAGAGATAGCATACCCGCGACTTGACGAAATCCCGTTCCAGAGCGAAAGGCAGTACATGGTTACCCTTTACCCGCGAGATAACGGCAGAGTTGTCTATGCGAAAGGAGCACCAGAAAGGCTCATATCCATGAGCAAATACCTGCTCAAAGATGGTAAAGTCGTCCCGCTGGGAATAGCTGATATCCAGGCTATTGAGCAAGCCCGTATCTCGATGGCTCAAGAAGCTATGAGAGTTATCGCCACCGCTTATGTTGACCTACCCCCTGAATTCCAAGAACTCAAGGAGGAGGAATTCAAGGGCAAACTTGTTTTTGTGGGGCTTTCGGGAATTATGGACCCGCCTCGCGAAGAGGCAAAAGAAGCGGTCAGGTTATGTAAACAGGCAGGCATCAAAGTATTAATGATTACCGGCGACCACAAGCTTACCGCCGAGTCTATTGCCCGCCAGTTAGATTTGCCTGAAGGAAAAGCAATAACAGGCGCTGAACTTCACGAACTAAGCGACGAGGGTTTATTCCAGCAGATAGAAGGTATTTCAGTTTTTGCGCGAATTGAACCTATGCAGAAATTGAGAATAGTCAATGCACTCAAAAACCTCGGATATACTGTAGCCATGACAGGCGATGGAGTCAATGATGCTCCAGCGCTCAGGACAGCCGACATTGGTATTGCTATGGGCATCACCGGCACTGATGTCGCCAAAGAAGCCAGTGATATGGTCCTGACAGACGACAACTTCGCTTCAGTGGTAGCAGCTGTGGACGAAGGCAGGGCAATCTTTAACCGATTGCGTAACGTAATATTTTTCTTACTGAGCACCAACCTTGGAGAGCTGTTAGCATTAATCTTGTGTGTCTCGGCCATTGGTAAAGCACCACTTCTGGCGTTACAGATTCTGTGGGTAAATCTAGTCACCGACACGGCAGCAGCCATTCCCCTTGGGCTTGAACCAAAGACCGGCGATGAGCTAAAACAACCTCCTCGACATCCAAAGGTTGGACTCATATTCCCGGGATTGCTTCTTCGGATATGCTTTCTATCTATGCTGATGAGCATCGGTATATTCCTGCTCGACTTTAACAGTTGAAAATTACCACCGAAGCTAGACCATCTACCCATCAAATACAATTTCAGCCTTCACAAGGCAAAATGTTGTGAGACGTTTTTTCAGAAATATATTGACATATCACCTATAA
>VGNY01000110.1 GCA_016865895.1 Chloroflexota bacterium
CCAATCCGCTTACCGGGAAAGAGATTATGGGAGCAGCTGTAAACAAGCTGCTTCGCATAGGGTTTGTGCTGGTTAAGAAACGAACTTTTTACCAATTGCCACGAGTGCCGCAGTTGGTGAGCTAGGATATGAAGTCTCACATCAGGCGGGCAGGGAGATACCGTCCCTTTTTTTGGGAACTCGAATGAGTGAGCCCGTGGACAAACATGGTGCCCCTGCCCACCTGGCCAAACCCGAATGAGTATGATGGGTCTCGTGAAAGAGCAACCCGTATCTAACTGCTAAGGAGGGAACCAGGAAAGAAGAGGCTGGGGCCTGTCCGCCGATTGGTGAGAATAGAAAACTTCGACAGCGGCTATTGACCTTTAACCAAATAGTATGTTTGTCCCTTGACCAGCTCACAGTGTCTCAGGATAGCTATTTGATTCTCCAGTTCTTGAGGAGAAAGATGGAACGTGCTGAAAAGCTCTTCAATGGTAGCTTTGCCTCTGGATTTGATGAAATCACAAATCGCCCTTTGCAGCTCAGTCAAACCTTCTGTTGCTTCAAGCCCAGAGGTCTTTCGGAATCGTTTAGCCGAACGCACTGCAAAGGGATCACAAGTTTGGACCCGGTGGGTTGCTTTTATATAGCAGTCTTCGCAAAGAATCTGCTCTCCACGCGTGAAACCATCGTCCCTGGAAATTTCCCGCCCGCACTTTTGGCATTTAACCATTTCGATTTGAGCCACTGTCCTAACCCCGCTTCGATTTCAAGAGGGAACCTATCAACTGGCTTGTAACTATTGGCGGATGTGCCTGAGAGCACCACTTGCAAAAATTATATCACATCTACTAGTTAGATGCCTCCCCAGAGGACTTTTGGGACAAGCTAACTATTCTGCGACAACCTTCACATGATCACCAGGTGTACTGAACAATTTGGCTGGTTGTTGTTTTGGCATTAAGAACGTCCGATTTTAGGTTTAGCTGCAGAATTTAAGGACCCTTAATTGGAGGTTTGCCGTAGTTCGCGGGTCCTCTGCCAACAAACCTGGGGAAACCCTCTTTTTCCACGAAAGTCGTACAGGTTCCCAAAGTGTCGATTTTGAATCCTTGTCTTGCTCTTTCTACAGTTTCCGGTTTCGTATCTTTGAGTTGTAGACCGACAAGAGCTTGGAAATCTGTGACAAGAGAACCGAGAAGCACGTCATCGGAAGACACGACATTGATAGAAACCTCTGTTTGGACCTCGAAGTACGGAATGAGACGATGAAGCATTATGATGAGTTGGTCAACAACCATTTTCTCCTCATACCACATGGGTATCTTGAAAAGGTCTGTATGGCTTTTGTAACCCATATACAATTCACTTTCTTGGTCGATGCCTTTCGGTTTTACGCATAAAGACATGAAGATTCCGTTAGGGAGTGTCTTTTCTTCTCTTAGATAGAAGCCAAGTTCATCTGCGATAGACTCTATCACTGTGTGCAATTCGTGGCGCCGTAAGCGAGGAGCCCGCCTAGGCGAAACCCATCCACAGCTTTCTACGACGCGAAAATTGTTAATATCGTATAGCACAAGGCCGCAAATTATACCCAAAGCATTTACCCACAATTGGTCACATATCTTAGTCAATTGGTCTAAATGCCAGATTTCGGGTCCCCAGGAACGATCCCACAGCTCTACCTGCTCATCGTCGAGTATTCTGTAGTTATTATGTGCATAGGCGTTTCTCAGATGGCCGTTGAGGCCTATTGCAAGTCTGTTTTCCGAATACGCAAGCCATTTGTTCATTTTATATATGGTTTTCAGATCTACTTTGCCCTCACCATTTGGGGTGAATGCTTTGTCGCTGATCTTCTTCGCAATACTGAAAGCATAAATGACCGGAGCGCATGCAATAGGGAGTAGTCCTTCGTACAGAACTTTGTAGTATGCGAGGTATTTCTCAATTAGAGCATCGGGGTTGTCTTTGGGGGCTTGATTGGCTTCAGCCTGGGCTTGTCTACTATTGTTGAGAGCCGGTATAACTTTGTCGATTACTGCGTAAAATTTTAGTGCGACAGGTTTATGTTTAACCTGGCTGCCGTTCTCTAGAAAAAGGTACGCCACACGAGCCGTCCGTTCAAAATTATCATAGTCATCCTTTGTTCGACCAAACCACATGATCATCTCGAAGATATTCTCAAGTAGCGAGCGACTGAAAGGCGTAACGAAGCTTTGAACACTAAGTAAGTCGTCAAAGGTACGGCGAAATGCAGCTAACGCCAGTCTGGCTATGGGGGAATGCCCTTTTTGTGGCATTTCTACGTACTCCCAACATTATTATGTGTCCCCATTATATCAACGATCATGAGAACATGCATGAAAGAAATTGCGGGTAACTTAAAGTGAAAGTTAAATCAAAAAGAATTACAACCCTTGGCGAATTGCACCAAATGACGTTTCGTGCAGGCCGCTCTGAAATGCCAATAATTGAAAGCTATTGCTCTGTTAGAGACTGGGAGATGGCGGTGAATTGGTCTAGGGCGGATTCGAGGTTTTCGGCAATTTCACGGGCGAGGATATCTGGGTCAGGGAAATTGGCTGAATCCTCAAGGCTTTCGTCTTTGAGCCAAAATATGTCGAGGTTTACTTTGTCTCGCTGCATCAGTTCTTCATAAGTGAAAACGTGGAAGCGCTCTGTTTCTTTGCGGTCGTGGCGGTTCTGGGGATTGTAGCAGCGAATGAAGTCCTGAAGGTCTTCATATTTGAGGGGGGTGGTTTTGAGGGTGAAGTGCATGTTGGTGCGGAAGTCGTATATCCAGAGTTTGTCTGTCCAGGGTTTTTCGCTGGCAGGCTTGCGGTCAAAGAAGAGAATGTTTGCCTTGACGCCCTGGGCATAGAACACGCCAGTGGGAAATCTCAAAAGTGTGTGCACGTCACATTCGTGTAGTAGTTTTCTTCTGACTGTCTCGCCAGCACCGCCTTCAAAGAGGACGTTGTCAGGCACAACAATAGCAGCTCGGCCGTTGATTTTGAGGAGTGTTTTTACATGCTGGAGGAAGTTGAGCTGCTTGTTGGAGGTGGTAGCCCAGAAGTCGGTGCGCTCATAGGAGAGGGACTCTTTATCGGCTTTGCCTTCGTGGTTGACTATGGTGATGCTGCTTTTTTTACCGAATGGAGGATTGGTGAGCACCATGTCGAAACGCTCACCGGGGTCGGCGATGAGACTATCACCGGATTCCACTGGTGTTTCAATACCATGCAAATAGAGATTCATAACGCAGAGCCTGACAACACCGTCAACGATGTCTTTGCCTTTGAAGGCGTTAGATTTGAGGAGCTTCTTTTGGTCTATGTCTAGTTGATAGTTTTTGGAAATGTAGTCATGAGCGAGCAGCAGGAAACCACCGGTGCCGCAGGCGGGGTCACAGATGGTGATATCAGGTCCAGGACGCATGACCTCGACGATAGCTTTTATAAGAGGTCTGGGGGTAAAGTATTGACCGGCACCGCTTTTAATGTCTTCAGCATTCTTCTCCGATAGACCTTCGTAGATTTCACCTTTGACATCTACGTCTAAACCGATCCAGGTTTCGGTATTGATTAGCTCGATAAGACGCTTGAGTTTAGCGGGGTCTTGGATTCGGCTTTGTGATTTGCGGAAGATGATGCCAAGCATGCCCGGCTCTTTGCCCAGAGTTTCGAGGACGAGTCGGTAGTGTGTTTCTAGCTCGGCTCCGTCTTTCAGTAGAAGGCTGGGCCAGTCAAAGCCTTTAGGGATAGTGGAGGGCTTATTAAATGGTGGTTTGGTCTGCTCATCAGCCATTTTGAGAAAGATGAGATAGGTTAGTTGCTCCACATAGTCGCCGTAGCTGACGCCGTCATCGCGGAGGACGTTGCAATAGTTCCAGACCTTCTGTACGATTGCTGATGATTGATTTGCCATTTTACATCAACCTCCACATTTTACACGGTTTCTGCGATTAAATTTGACAAAATTGTGCCTATGTGCTAATGTTAGTTTGGCGGGTAAATCCTGTAGTGTGCTTCGGGTGCTCCCTTCCATCGGTTGGCATGAGCCCGGAGGTGGAATGACATTACAGGGGCCGCTTTTTTATTTATCCTAAGGCAAGTATACGGTTTCATATTTTATTTTCCCTTTAAAAACATCATACCAGGCTGTATCATTTAATTCATGCTTGCGGAATATACCCCAGCAGAACAGGTCAACAGCCTGTAAGCCTGCGGTTTCTGTAGAATGCTGATGAGCGATATGAAATGCGGTGTTGAGGGGAAGCAACGCCTGTAGCTGATTACCCAGATACTGGTTGAAATCCTTTATTTCCGCCCTGTTTTTTGATCTATCTACTACCATTTCCACGTTTCTCGTTACATCAGCCATCGGGAGTTTCTCCAGTAAAAAGCGAGAGAGGAAATTGTATAGCTTCTGTCTGCCCGGTTTTGTCCTCAGGTTGGCGTTAACTCTTCGCTTATTCAGCGCCAAGGTATAAATTCCCCAGTCATCGTTATCAATGTGTCTGAAAAAGTATTGTTTAACCGGCAAAGTTGTTTTAGTTCCCTTAAGCTCCGTGACAATACGTGTCTTCTTCTTACCTCGATTCAGCTTATTTTTCAGTGTACGCCTTATAGCTTTTTCAAAGGCTTTCCTGGACATGTGGGAGTAACAAACAAGCAAAGTAACTACAAACTTCTTGGTTGTCTTTTTCTTAGTGTAATCGAAGCCCAGGTCTCCCGACTCATCGAGGTATATGAACACTCAATTACTATCCTTGCTTTATTTGCGTTTTACACTTAAAACAGTAGCTCGTTTCTCTCCGCTATCTATTTTGCTCTCTCTGCCTTTATCCCTTCCAGTAGTTTTTCAGCAGGCTCGTCGTTGGGGTCTTGAGGAACGAGTTTGCCTTCGAAAGCTCTTTTCAGAATGCTCTGGCGCAGCCTCTCTGCTTGCTTGAGGCTGTAGTCAATGGTTTTTTCGATTTCGTCAGCTATGGAGAAGCGGCGCTCTACTTCTTCGATAATTTTATGCTGCTCGGCAAGAGAAGCGATTGGCATTGGGATTTTCAGTAACTTTGGCTTTGTCACAAAAGGTTGATCGACGCCTTGGAGTGACGCCTTTAGGCGATCTATAAAAAACGGTGTCTGCGCGAAATAAAAGAAAAACGTCTTTAGAGAACTATCGTAGAAATCAAATCGCCCGACTCGTTGGTACAATATTGACGGAGCATCTTTTTCATTCAGTTCGCCGATTTTTAACCTTCCATCCAATATTGGCCTATTGAGAGCCATCAAAATATCGCCTGCTTTGAGAGCAAGCTCTGGATATTTCTGCAGATAACTAACCGGCATGTAAGCGATGCTATCCCACACGACAGCGACGAATGAAACATTAGCAATTTGGAAAAGTCGGACTCCCTCATCCGAATATTCACGCTTCTTAAAAGCCTTGCCGGAAAATAAATCGGTGATATCGCCAACCCTTGCCCATACCCAGCTCTCTGGTAGTTGGGGCAGACCTGAAGTGTCGATTGGTGGTAGTTCTTTGTATTTGCCTTTGGCGGTTTTGCGGCGTTCTTGTTTGATGCGTTCGAGGAGGATGGAGGCGGGTTCGAGCTCGCCCTGATGAGCCTGGGGCCATTCGGCGGTGAGCATGCCTTCAAAGGCATGCTTGAGGACTGCCTGGCGGTAGCGCTTTAGCTGGGCTTGAATTTTCTTGAGGGCTTCGACACCGGTGTCAAGCTTTGTGAAAAGCTCCTCGATTTTGGCAACGATACGGTGCTGTTCGGGGAGTGGTGGAAGAGGCATTGAAATTTGCTTCAATTTCGAAGCATTGACGTTAGCGAGAGCAATTCCAATACTCTTGTCTGAAACGGATCCCCAATATGACGGGCTTGTCAAAAACGTGGCGAAATACTGGTGATTTATCAAAGGCTAAAATCTGATCAAATAGGAGGCAAAGACAGACTTCGGAGGATTTTTGACGAGATAGCTGTATCCAACTGAACCGGCTCTGGAAATCACAATATCGCCATCATGTAGCAGGTATTTTCCTATATCTGGTGGCTCATCTTTGCAAAAGGGGACGGAAGCCCAGTCTACACGCCCTGGAGTTATATCCGTGGTCCTTAACAGAGGGAGTTCCCCATCAGCTATCGCACTAGTAGTCCAACCATATTGGGGATCTGAAGCGACTTCACCAAGCTTTGTCCATATCCAACCCGAGGGCAACTTGGGCAGATCGTCTATCTCGTCTCTCATGTCACCAGTTCCTTATTCATTTCTTCCAATATCTTGTCGAGTTGCTGCTGAAAGACAGTGTTTGCCCTGACGGCGCCGCCTTTTTGGGCGAAAGGAGGCAACTGGAAATCATCAACTCCAATAGCCAGCGAAGTAGCAATGTGCTCTTTTATCATGTTGAGCCATGACATCTGTTCCGGCGTAAATTCCCTGCCGAGCTTCTTTTGGACAGAGAGCCAGTGGTCGAAGCGGCGGTCAACAGTCTCGGAGAAGGGTTCAAGGATATCAGTCTGGCCAACAGCAAAGCGGATAAGAGAGACAATGTTGGTCAAAAGCTTCTGAGGGCCGGCGCCTCTGACCTTTGAACTTTCCAGTTGGTCATAGGCGTGCCAGAGAAGCTCGGGGGTGAGTTTATAGGGTGGTTTTTTGATGGCATCG
>VGNY01000111.1 GCA_016865895.1 Chloroflexota bacterium
TACAAATGTGAATTGTGCTCCGGTGATTAGGCTTCATGGACGTGCTCTTGAGAGGAGCAAAGAAATCGGCATTGCTCAATTCTCCGTCAGCATGTCGCACAGCAGACAATACGCTGTTGCTTTTGTAATCGGTCATGCTCAATAACTCCACCGTTTGTGACCTACTAAACATTGACTATCCCATCATTCAGGGTGGTATGGCTTGGATTGGAACATTCGAGCTAGTATCGGCGGTATCTAATGCCGGTGGCCTTGGGATAATCGGCAGCGGCGATGCCCCCACAGAGTGGCTAAAGGCCCAAATCAGACAAACGAGGGAACGGACAGACAAGCCATTTGCTGTCAATATCATGATGATGTCGCCGTTTCTCAAAGATAATCTGGAGCTTGTTTTGGCTGAGAAGGTGGGCATTGTCACTTTTGGCGGTGGCAACCCTGGTAGTTACGTGCCCAATTTGAAAGAAGCCGGTTTCAAGGTCGTGCCGGTTGTCTCCAGTGTGGCTCTGGCACGACGTCTGGAGAGGCTCGGTGCGGATGCAATTATCGCTGAGGGTGTGGAATCTGGTGGCCACATCGGTGAGACTACTACCATGGCCTTGGTGCCCCAGGTAGTTAGCAGTATTAAAGTGCCTGTAATAGCGGCGGGTGGGATTGCCGATGGGCGGGGGCTGGTAGCTGCTCTGGCTCTTGGCGCTCAGGGGGTGCAAATGGGTACCCGGTTCATTTGCTCAGAGGAGTGCATAGCTCATCCCAAATTTAAGGAACAAATTATCGAGGCTCATGACCGAGCTACAGTGGTTACTGGGCAGTCAACCGGTCATCCTGTGCGCTGCCTGGAGAACAAGTTGACACACCGATTCGCGGTTCTGGAAAAGGCTGGAGCATCTAATGCAGAGCTGGAAGAACTCGGCAGAGGGAGACTTTCTTTAGGGGTCATTCAGGGAAACATTGAAGAGGGTTCGCTTATGGCTGGCCAGATAGCCGGCCTGATAAAGGAAGTAAAACCGGTCAAAGCGATAATCCAGGACATCATGGCTGAGGCGCAGCAAGTAATCGATGTTTTGGGCAAGTTCCAATCGAAGAGATAAAGAGTTGGTCAAAAAGACAAAGGCAGCTTACGTTTTTCCGGGGCAGGGGTCTCAAACAGTAGGGATGGGCTTGGACATCTATGAGAAGTATCCATCAGCCAAATATGTTTTCGATGAGGTGGATAGGACGTTAGGTTTTCCCTTGTCTCGTTTGTGCTTTGAGGGGCCAGAAGACGAACTCATACAGACAATCAATGTTCAGCCGGCAGTGTTGACCGTAAGCATCGCTTATTTGAAGGCGGCCGAAGAGGCCAGCGGTAACAGCTTGCCATTTCCCGATGTTGTTGCCGGTCACAGCCTGGGTGAGTATACTGCCCTGGTCATCGCTGGTGTGTTAAGTCTGTCTGATGCAGTACGATTAGTTCGCGAGCGAGGCCGTCTGATGACCGAAGCTGGTCGAGTAAGACCGGGTGGGATGGCTGCCGTGCTTGGCCTTGATGAGAAAACTGTCACAGATATCTGTCTTTCTGCAGGCACCGAGATCTCTAATATCAACTGTCCTGGACAGATTGTGGTTAGCGGTGCTGAAGAGAAGCTGATTGACTTTAAAAGGCTAGCAGAGGCAAAGGGCGCTCGCCGGATAATTCCCCTCAAGGTAAGCGGGGCTTTCCATTCTCATTTGATGCAGCCAGCATCGGACGGTTTGAAAAATGCCATCTCGGAATTTACTTTTTGCGAACCTTTAGTTCCGGTGGTGGCTAATGTCACCGCGCAGATGTTGATTGATGCTCAAGCAATAAAAGAAGAGCTGATAGACCAAATCACACATTGTGTTCAGTGGCAGCGGTCCATTGAAAATATGGTAGCCAGCGGCGTGACCACTTTCTTCGAGATAGGACATGGGCAGGTGCTCGCTGGTTTAATTAAGCGTATCAATCCCGCAGTGCAGGTTCTCAATATCGGCGACGCCGAGGTTGATAAGCAGATTGAAAAGTGGTGGGTTGAGCAGAGAAGAGAGCAGCTGAGAACCCTTGTCGAAAAGGCAATACAGTCCGAGAAATCATCCCAAATGGAGTAGTCTGGTTATGCCCATTGATTACGTAAAAGAGGGCAGGATTGCCATTTTTACTTTGAATCGTCCCGAGGCTCTGAATGCAATCGACCCGGAAAGCGCTGAGGAATTGAGCAGAGCCTTTGTCGATTTTAGAGACGATAATGACTTGTGGGTTGGCATCATTACCGGTACAGGTATCAAAGCTTTTTCAGTTGGTGCTGATATAAAGACGATGCTGCCCGAGCTGAAAAACTTTAGAGGGCAGCCAGGTGCCGGGCCGTTAAATTTCATGCGCGGACTTAACCTGTGGAAACCGATGATTGCAGCCATAAATGGCGCTGCTCTCGGTGGAGGTCTAGAAATAGCACTTTTCTGTGACTTCAGAATAGCTTCGGAAAAAGCCATCTTCGGAACTCCAGAAGTTACACTGGGGCTTATCCCAGGCTGGGGAGGGACACAACGTTTGCCTCGAGCTATACCCTTTGCCAAAGCTGCCGAACTTCTCCTTACGGGAAAACCTATTAATGCCCAGGAAGCCTACCGGATAGGATTGGTCAATAAAGTTGTACCTCTTCCTGAACTGATGCCCACTGCCAAGCAGATGGCCGAGATGTTGTGTCAACGGGCACCGTTAGCAGTCAGAGCGGCTAAGCAAGCTATGATTCACGGGATGAATGTCTCCTTAGGAGATGGGCTAGAGTTGGAGAGAACGTTGAATGATTTCCTAGTAACCACCGATGACTTTGACGAGGGCTGTAAAGCTTTTACCGAAAAGCGACAAGCTGTTTTTAAGGGAAAATAGGATTTGGCAGCCAGATGATAATTGCCATAGACGCTGCTGGCGGGGATCATGCTCCACATGAAGTGGTTAAAGGGGCTATAGCCGCTACTGAGGAGTATGGGGTTAATGTTGCCCTTGTAGGAAGAAGAGCCCAGCTCGAGACGCTGATTAGGTGCTATGGAGTGAAGCCGAGTCTTACCATCATTGAGGCAAGCCAAGTGATTGATTGCAACGAGCCTCCAGTCCAGGCAGTTCGTAGTAAACCAGATTCATCTATAGTGGTGGGGACCAACCTGGTACGAGATGGAATTGCCTCTGCTTTTGTCTCTGCGGGCAATACAGGAGCGGTGGTGTGCTCGGCATTTTTCAATTTGGGGAGAATAGAGGGTGTCCAGCGGCCTGCACTCTGCAGCGTGGCTCATGTTGATCCTGCTAACCCCTTCCTCCTTATTGACGTGGGGGCTAATGTAGATTGTAGACCAGAGTTTTTGGTTCAGTTCGCCCAACTTGCGAGCTTTTTCGCCAGAGGTGTTTTTAGTATCGATTCGCCACGAGTGGGTCTGCTCAGCAGCAGTGAAGAGGAAGTTGATGCTAACCTTCTCGTCAATGAGAGCTATCAGCTCCTGAAAAAGACCAACCTGAACTTCGTCGGAAATATAGGAGGACAAGAAATCCTGCAGGGGAAAGCGGATGTGATCGTTACTGATGGCTTTACCGGAAACATAGTACTCAAAACGATGGAGGGATTAGGAGACATGCTCCACAACCTCTTAGGTGCAGAGCAAGCTTTTGGAATCAGCCGCTACCTCCGGGACACTGCCCTGGTTCATTATACGCAGCTAGCTTGTATGGTAGGACGGATGGACTACAAAGAATACGGAGGGGCATGCCTCCTAGGAGTAAAAGGGAATATCGTTGTCGCTCATGGCCGCAGTCAAGCCGCAGCCATCAAGAATGCTATTCACCTTGCTCATAAAGCTGCCCAGACAAGCATGGTTCAAGCTATCAGAGATAGTATGTACACGTCCGAATGATGTTGACGTGTCATTCTAACAGCATGAAAGCAGTGAGGGAAACGGTGCGCAAGTGTTATTCTAAGAAAAGACAGAATGGGTTTGTGCTTGCAGAAAAGAGCGTGATGAAGCGACGAGTTGTGGTAACCGGCATGGGAATAATTACCCCATTGGGGATAGGAGTGGGAAAAAGCTGGACAGCTCTTTGCCAAGGCGAATCAGGTATTGGCCCCATCACGAGATTTGATGCCACTCCACTTAAATGCCAAATAGCTGGTGAGTTAAAAGACTTTCACTCCCTTGACTTCGTGGACGGCAAATTTATAAGGCGTTTTGACCCATTTATCCAGTACGCAATGGCGGCAGCAAGAATGGCTGTGGAGGACTCTGAACTCAAGGTGAATATAGATAACGAGGACAGAGTTGGCGTAATAATGGGAACGGCAGTTGGCGCCAGTACTAGCTTTGAGTCTGCTCATAGTTTTGTGGCTCAGGGCAACTTGGGGAAGGTTCCGCCATTCCTAATACTGAATGCCACGGCGAATTCGGCAGCCGGGGTAATAGCCATTCAATATGGAGCAAAGGGGCCGCACCACCTTGTTATGGAGGCTTGTGCCTCCGGAACCAATGCTATAGGGCTAGGTTTCAAGTGTATTCAGCGAGGAGAAGCCGATGCTATGATAACAGGCGGTGCTGAAGCTCCAATTACGGCCTCTATGATAGCTTCCTTGGATATTCTTGGTGCATTAACTTCCAAGAGAAACGGTGAACCTGAGAAGGCAAGCCGCCCATTCGATGGTGGCAGGGATGGTTTTGTTCCGGGTGAAGGAAGTGGAGTGGTGGTCTTGGAGGCCTTAGACATAGCTTTAGAAAGGGGTGCTAAAATTTATGGAGAGGTGATAGGCTATGGCAATAATTGCGATGCCTTTCATTATACGTCTCCGACACCAGACGGCGAAGGGCCTGCTAGGTGCATAAAACTTGCCCTCAACGACGCTGGAATAGAACCCACCGAAGTCGATTATATAAATGCTCATGGCACCTCGACTGTTATTAATGACCTGGCTGAGACTAGAGCTATCAAAAATGTATTTGGTGAGCATGCTAAGAAGTTAGCTATCAGCTCCAACAAATCAGCAATTGGGCATCTTTGGGGAGCTGCCGGCGCTGTCGAGGCCATATTTTCTCTCCTTACTGTCGCTAGTGGAATTATCCCACCAACCATCAATCAGGAATTTCCTGACCCTGAGTGTGACCTTGATTATGTGCCCAACAAGGCGCGGAAAGCGATAGTAACAGTCGCACTTTCCAATTCTTTCGGCTTCGGTGGGATTAACGGTACCTTGATTTTTAAGCAAGCACCGACAAGAAAGCTCGAGCAAGTGAGGGAGGAAAGGGCATGATAGTTGGTAAATTTATCCTCGTTGCATTGATTGGTTATCTTCTGGGCGCGATTCCCTTTGCTTTGATAATCAGCAAGCGAATTGCGGGGATAGACATTTCTAAGCACGGCAGCGGCAACATCGGCGGTACCAATGTGTTACGTGTTCTGGGCCTAAAGGCGGGAGCTATAGTCATGGCTCTTGACTTAACTAAGGCGATTGTGCCGGTGGTCCTGGCCAGGTTTATTATAGGAGACAGTATACTGACCATGGCTGGTTTTCCTCTCAATTGGCAGTGTGGCCAGGTCATAACTGCTTTGACAGTGATGGTCGGGCACAACTGGTCGGTTTATATTAAATTCCGTGGTGGCAAGGGCGTAGCTGCCTACTATGGTAGCTGGCTAGCTATTTGGCCAGTGGCGGCTCTAGTCGGTGGTGTAATTCTAATATTGACTGTTTGGCTGAGTAAATACATGTCTCTAGGTTCTATCCTTGGTGCTCTGGGCATCTTATGTTTATTTATGGTACTGACGGTAACTTACAGGTCTCATCCTGCCTATTTAATCTACAGTTTAGTAGCCGCGGCTTTGATTGTTTATCAACACCGGAGCAATATCAGCAGACTGCAGGCCGGCACCGAGGCTCGGATGAACCAAAAGTCGACTAATATAGACCTGTGAATAGCAAAAGACTCAGGATAAGGTCAAACAGGAATAACCAAGGCGTGATGTTCCCCATGCTTTTGACTTTTTCTGGCTAAAGTCATACGATTAAGGAAGAGGGGGAAGTATCGAGGAGGTGAGCGGTGGAGAAGAAAGAAGGACCAGAGCGGAAACAAGTGAAAATCTTAAAATGTGCAAAGTGTGGGAAGGAGTATATATACGATTCAGTTAGCCGAAGCTGTCCAGAATGTCGGGGAAGTCTCAAAGAAGAGACCGTTGTGAGATAAAAATGTCACCTTTTATCCCCATAATTCTCGGCAGAGTGGCATATTTCCTCTGAAAGGACACAGCGCTGAATTTAGGAAGCCGGAGGAGGGGCTAAGGATGGAGAGGAAAAAAGAAGAGCAAGAGCTGAAACAAGTGAAGATTTTGAAATGTGAGAAGTGTGGAGAGGAGTACCTTTTCGACTCAACTAGCCGAATCTGTCCACAGTGTAAAGGGGCCCTTACAACCCAAATCGTCACCAAATAATTAGATCACTCCCCCAAAAAGCCTCTTTGAAACCGAAAGTCAAGAAAAAAACCTCTCCTGCCCAGGAAAATCTTTTTCTTGACGACTGGGTATCCCGTATAACTATAAGGTTTAGACCCACCTTCATCAT
>VGNY01000112.1 GCA_016865895.1 Chloroflexota bacterium
TGTTCGACCACCCGCCAGGGTGCAGCCCATCACCCAGGTGTAGGACCGCTTCATTTCGACACTTCCTGTTGTGGAACGTCATTTTCCCTAGCTATGGCCCAGCTATGAATGCTGTAAAACTCGAGTCCAAAGTTGACCACTGGACATTTTTAGCGCCTTGTGGTAAATAGTAAGTGGGGGCTGGGAACACCAACCACACCCGGAATAATTAGACGAAGGAGGTAAAAATGGCAGGCAACAAGACATGGATGCCAACGACGGCAGGGATTCTGGACATAATTTCTGGTGGGTTCGGTTTAATCTGTTCTTTTGTGTTTATCTTCATGGGCGGTATCATGCGATTCGTGCCGGATGTACCCACATATTTGTGGCCTCTATTTATGGCGATGGCTGGACCGTTCGCTATTATTGGAATATTAGCCATAATAGGCGGCATCTACGCACTGCAAAGAAAAATCTGGGGATTAGCCCTGGCTGGCTCTATCGCTGCCTTCTTTCTGCCCTCATGGCTACTGGGGGTGGCAGCTATCATTTTCACCGCCCTGTCCAAAAACGAGTTCGAATAGCTACTGAGACAACCGGCTACTTATGCCAAAGCTCCATATGGTGTCTCTGCGCTTCGGTCACCAGCCCTTTGGCAAAATGCTTATCGTAAAAATCCAGGTCAAGGTGGTGAACTTGAAGCCAAACTGGCACTAGTTTTGTGTCGAAGGTCGCCGGTATCCTGCCATAAGTCTCAAAAACGTAATTACAGATTGACTTAACCTGGTCTATAGACAACTTGGACGGCTTATTATAGTCTGGCTGAACCGCCCGCCAATCCTTAAAGGGCACCACTCCTTCATGTTCAGCAGTATAAGAACCACCAGAACCAAATTTCTGGTAAACAAATGCATCTATGGCTTCGTCCATGCTTTTGTAATAAGGCGGACAATAAGCCTCAAAAACGCCATCAAGGCCAACAGGATTAGGCCTGCCATTTTTCCCTATCTGAGCACGAAAGCCAAGACCCGTGCTCATCGGCGTGATGCCCAGCATTATTTGTCCGGTATAACCACCAAACACCACTGAGCCAAGTCCCATCGCCTCGGCCACAAGATGCATATTCTCCAACACAAGATATGCTGGAGCAAGATTATTCAGTAGTAGACTGTACTCGAAGGATGACAGCGGAACTTGCGGACCTTTCAACTTACCGGTTTCAATCCATTCTTGCAGTCCTGCTGACTGCCCCTTCATATCATCAAATAGCTTGTAACCATAACCTTCGCTTTCAAATATGCCGAGGAGAAAGTCAATATACTCCTCTGATTGGTCAACGACCGGTATGAACACAGTAGTACCCGACTTGTTAGTGTTCCAGTGCATGGCTCCTAAGAGGGCCTTGGGTACAAACTCCACCCTCTCACCCAAGACTTTGATACAATCCTCGTTGTAGTAAGTCATTATCTTTTCCCAGTCTGCCTCAGTGTCAATTTCCACTGGCT
Source organism: Chloroflexota bacterium (assembly GCA_016865895.1). Classification (GTDB taxonomy): domain Bacteria; phylum Chloroflexota; class Dehalococcoidia; order GIF9; family UBA5629; genus VGNY01. The sequence continues at coordinate 1,488 of VGNY01000112.1, forward strand.
TAGTTGCCTTTTTCGGGTCATAGACAAATGTCCCGTTGTCGTTAGTGAAGAACAGTTTTGTATTATGGACATTGCAAGGGTAAGGCGTAGCCTTACCTATCCAGCTACCGAATGCACTACCCCCAGATTTTGTGGACATATCACCAGTGATGCTCCCGGTTACCCCAGCCCCTGACCAACAGAGTATAGCTGTTTCTATATCATTTAGCGGCACTGGTGGCTTCTGGGAAGCATGTTGGATGGCACCAGAGGGCAGAGTGCACCCCAGAGGGAACCGGCGCGACCTTCGTCGTGCTATAGCCTCCAGAATAGGATACTTAAAAAGGCGCTTTACCTCGTCTCTATCAGCTATGTTCATCTACAATTTTCTCCTTTCAGAATTTCTATTCCCGTCGGATTATAACTGGTTTACAAGCCCACCGACTCAAACACTCCTGTTTGCCGCCAGGGGTGGATACAAAGACTATCTGAATAACAATCCCCAGATTGAAACCCTCTTATAATTGGTGACCGTTCTTTGTTTCTCTACCTGAACGGGCACTTGACGGTATTTAGTTACTTCCCTATATTCAGTACGCTCAGTAGTCGTGGTTGCAGCCCCGTCCCAACTTAAAACCAATGTCAGCCTGGCGTACTTGTCAGCTCTTATATAGTGGGTGGAAAAGCGCATGAGATACATCCCCGAGTATTTAGGCACAAACTGGAAATCGTCAGACTGTGGGGCAACCTCTGAGCCTTTATACGTGTAAACCTGATTGAATCTGGGGTCGGTAATTGTAACATAAAATGCGTTAACGAAATCCTCAATTTCCCAGGAACCTGAAGCTACGGGACTCGGCTTTCCGCTCAAATCAATGGTAAAGTAAACCTCTGTCCCCCAACGGTCTGGCATGACTCTTCGACCCAATTCGACCAACGAACCATCATAGAAAGTCTCGGATTTCCTTCCCGTTGCCTCTCCTTCAGTAACTTTAACAGTATATGGCTCACGTTCGGTATAAGCTTCTTCTTTATATTCAGTCTCAGTATAGGTCTCAACAACTTCTACCGGCACCTTCTTGAAGGGGATGACAAAGACAACGCAAATAATCACTATCGCTAAAGTTAAGCCAATTATGGCGAATTTCCAGCCACCCCACTTGACCTTTGGTTTTTCCTCATAAATATCGTCCTGTTTTTGAAACACCATCGTCTCTCCTCCAGCTAAAGGTTTTTGCTGTGCTTGCGCTGGCCAATATAGCACTGCGCCACATTTTGGGCAAGCCGTAGATTCAGGCTCAACTTCAACACCACACCGGGGACATTTATATTTCAGGCTCTCTCCACAAGCCTAGCAGGACTGGGCACCTATAGCATTTTGTGAACCACATTTAGGGCATGAAAACAATTGTTGCATGCCATTGCTCTTTCACCGCTAATGTTATTACTAATTATACATCTAGCTAAACTAAAAGATAACACCCTTATGTCCTCATCTGGAGAAAATTTGTCACCGACCTCTGGGTGGGAAGAAGTATTCGGGATATATTTGATGATGTGGTATAATAATCTATGTAATTTCATAGCATCACTGGTTTGGAGGTGCACGTTCTGGAAGCGAAAGAAGTAGCCCGGCGAGCGGTTGAAATCGCCTCAGATAAACAGGCTAACGATATCGTTATGCTGGATACCAGACAGGTTTGCTCCTTCGCCGATTATTTCGTTATTTGTAGTGGGGATAGCACACGCCAGATTGAAGCTATCTGGCAGGAGATTCGTGAAACGTTAAAACGTGACGGCGTAGCCCCTCATCATATTGAAGGGGCTGCCGATTCAGGATGGATTCTCCTCGATTTGGGGGAGGTAATTGTTCACATCTTCTCTTCATCGCAGCGGGATTATTATCGGCTAGATGACTTGTGGCATGAAGCCACACCGATAGTCAGGATACAGTAAGCCAGATTGTTCACTCCTGCGAAATGAGCTCTCTTCACTTCTGGACTTACGCAACAATTCTGGCAAAAGTGTAATCTAACTAGTTACCTGAGCCGAGCACAGAACATTCAAATCAAAACCCTGCTCCCGGGGCTATTATACTTATGGGACTAATTAAACAAGTGGTATGAATTGTTGGGGCAGGTTGGAGGTCGACAATCCACTCCTTCACATTAGCTTCTTGCTTTTCATATTCTAAGAAAACGAGTGAGATTAGAAACATACCTTTACCAAAGTTTAGGTAGAAGACAGGTAAAATTGACTTGACGTTCCCCTTTATCACATGAACGTCTTAGCCGAAGTGCAAGGGAAGATTCATCACTCAATCCACTTCACCCTCCTGTAAACGCTATCCCAAAACATGTATTCCAGCTTCATAGCGGTCTCAAATGCCTTCTTCATTTTCAGCCTGTTTTCGTCGGTTGTCGCCCTCATGTATTTCTCGATGAAATCGACAACTTCTTTTGTTTCACTATTCTCCCAGGGTTCGTCCCCATATCCGTCGATCCATGCTTGATATTTATTACCCTGCACCTGTGCGGACTGATTCATGTCAACACCAAGCTGATAGTAGACCCATTGACAAGGCAGCGTCGCCATCAATCCTATCTCGAATGGTTCGAGCGTAGCGGTCTTGACGAGGAAAGAGTTGTAGAACTCAGTGCTGGGATAGGGTGTCGAGTTTAGCAGCTCTTGCCTGGTTATATGGAACTTCTCAATATAGGTTTTGTGAATACATTCGATCTCATCGTCTATTCCCTTAATCAAGTTCGCGATGAACTGCATCGCGGTCTCGTCCGGAGCCTTCGCGAGCAGAATGCCGTAAACCCTTTTATAGTTTTGAAGAAAATGATAATCCTGGATGATGTAGTCTTTGAACACTTCCTCATCGAGTTCGCCGCTGAGCAGTTCCTGATTAAAGGGCAGATTCAGGATTTTTTGATAGAACGAATAATTCTCCTCCCAAACTCGTTGCATAAAATGCTCTGAAGAGCCGAGTTTGCCTGCAATGGTGGTCGTGACTTCGATCATCTCATCCCAGCCTTTGTCGGGGTCGGGTTCTGGCCAGACGCTGGTTTGCACTATGACGATACGGTGGGTGGGATCAATGTAAATGGCCTGTCCGTAAATGCCCATCGCCATATAAACGCCGCCGTCGAGCAACCACCATTGGTAGGCATATCCCAGGCTCTCCGAATACTTGCTGTCAGGGCCGACGGGTTGGGGAAGTTCCGATGCTCCTTCGATGGTGGTGGACATGCGTACCCAATCTCCCGATACAATTTCATCGTCGTCTAATCTACCGCCGTTCATCATCATGAGGCCGAAGCGCCCGTAATCCCTGAGCGTAGCACAAAAGCCCGCCGCAGCTAAGATATCTGGTTGTTGTTTACCGCGATAAAAAAAGGCGTCATCGTCCGTGCCAAGTTTTTGCCATAGTTCCCTCTCACAATACTTATTCAGCGGCATGCCGGTGGCCTCCTCAAGAATCTGTCCCAGTACCTGGGTATTTATGCTCTGATACTCAAATCTTGTCCCTGGCGGCTCAACCGCTTTGCAGGCGGCAGCGAATTCTATTAAAGCCGGCTTGCCTTGCGCCCAAGCTTGCACAAAGTGAGAAAAATCGCTATCCGGATTCATGTAGTCTTCGTTCCAGCCAACTCCGGATGCCATTTGAAGTAGATGTTTGACGGTTACTCCTTTAAATCCGCTTTCCGAAAGGAATGGAAGATATAGCGTGACTGGATCGTCAACGCTTTTGACCTCTCCCCTCTCAATGGCGATGCCGGTCAGTACCGATATGATAGATTTGGCCATCGAATTGGAGATAAACCGGGTCTCCGGCCCCGAGTCATGAAAGTATTTTTCGAGCACAATCTGGTCGTCGTGAAGGACCAAAAAACCCAGGACAAAGCTTCTCTTGAAATATTCGTCGAGAGTATGCCGCTCGCCATGAAACGTGTAATCCACCGTAAAGACATCTTTTGTTTCCTTGAAGTGAAAAACAGGCGCTGTCCTGTGCACCCAGTCCAACTGGAGATTCAGTTGCTCCGTGTTGCGGAAATAGCGGAAGCTGTAGGGCTGGGTCATCAAGCTGCCATCTTCTGGCACCGCGCTTGCGGTATTCGTCTGACCGATATCGAGACGATTCGGGTCCTTGCAACCAACCTGCGCGACGGACAGCAGGCACAGAATCATCCATACAAGGGGAAACAATTTCCAGTTTTTCATCCTACACCTCTGTTTTTACTACATATATAGCTGGCTAATACCATACAGATTGAAAATTCAGATTTTTAACTCATGTCTTGCTATGAGCAATTGCTGAAGCGCTGTGACCTGCCCCCAACAATTATACCACCAGTTAGCTTCGATTTTTACCAAGGCGGTTTAACTTTCTAATTTTTCACTCGTAAAAACGGTGATGTTATTACCAGAAATGACGCGGCACGAGGCACATTCACTCACTTTGTTATATTGTCACCTAAGCAAGTCTCAGTGGCTAAATTTCAAAACAATATGTCTTGGGAAGGCTGATAATTATTTGGAATAATTAAAAATCTCTTCCGATGAAAAGAAGAGGCTGATTTCCTTTTCTGCGCTTTCTGCTGAATCAGAGCCATGAACGAGATTGCACTGAATATCCAGTCCGAAATCGCCCCTGATGCTGCCCGGGGCGGCTTTAAGCGGGTCGGTGGCACCCATTGTCTGCCGAATAGCTTCGATGGCTTTTTCTCCCTCGAAAACGGCGGCTATTATGGGGCCAGAGGTGATAAATTCTACCAGGTCGTTGAAGAAGTCTTTTCCTCGATGGATGGCATAATGCCGCTGAGCCAGGGCTTTGTCCATTTGCAGCATCTTCATAGCCACAATCTTGAGTCCCCGCTTTTCCAGACGGGAGATGATGATTCCAGCCAGTCCTCGCTGTATGGCATCGGGTTTGATTAGCACCAAACTTCTTTCCATTTTCAAAGACTCCTTTCAGTAATCCTGATTGTCATTGCGAGCGAAGCGTGGCAATCTCGGTGGTGAGGGCTTGAGTTTCTTCGCTACGCTCAGAATGACAGCACGCTTTGTTAGAAAGCCCTTTCTTGTTTTTATTT
>VGNY01000113.1 GCA_016865895.1 Chloroflexota bacterium
AAGTCAGGAGGTTACCAGCAGAGTTTTTATCACTGGCATGTCTGCCAATGCAGCTAAAGAAATCATCGGTGTCATGTATCGCATTTTTACTCCGCTCATGCCATGGAAGTACTTCGGCAACAGTCCCGTTAGAACCGGCACATTGGAATATCTCCTTCTCGCTCTGAGCCAGAACCGGGCTGGCAGTCTTGTCATTGGAAGTCTTTGTCAGAACTGCGTTGTCAATCAGTCCTTCTGCAAGCGCAAGTGACAGTAGTGTAGTCACCACTCCGCCGTATTGAGCCTCCTCTCTGATGCGTGTATCTGTCGTCCTTGCTATTAATACTTCTTTAGTAGTACCTATCTCCTCTTCGCTATATGGCATGCCGAAAACCTGTTGACTAGTCGCATCCATATCTGTATATGTCCGCGGACAATATTTGTAGCACTGTCCATCGGAAAGGGTGCAATTATCTAGTAGTGCTATCCTGCCTTTATAGTAGACAAGGTAAGGACAATTGCCAGTACAGGCACCACATAAAGTACATAGTCCAGCTTCTATGACTTCGTTGAATAACTCTTTACAGCCCTTATCTTCTACGGCCATAAATTCCTCCTTTTTATTCACCTAATCAAGTGACACATGCTTAACAAACTGAAGAGAGTGCTTCTATTTGGAAAGAACCTTCTCTAACTCGCTCATGCTTGGCTCGATCTGGACTGGTTTTGCATATACCTGCGCAGCTACCCCTAGAACTTTGAGGCCTGACCCAGTAGTCACACAAACCACAGACTCGTTCCTATTTATCACTCTTCTGCTAAGGAGCTTTTTCAGCGCAGCAATGGTAGTAGCCGAAGATGGCTCAACGAAAATCCCTTCTTTAGCCGCTAATGATTTTTGTGCTTCTAGGATTTCCTTATCCGAGACTGCTACAGCATAACCATTCGATTCGTTAAGCGCATTTAGCGGCCATGAGCCGAGAACTCTGCCAATGCACAGGGCATCCGCAATTGTTACTGGTTCAAACTCTTCTATTTCATAAAATTGTTTCTTTTCATCAAAGGCCTTAACCAATGGGTCAGCGCCTTCTCCCTGTACTCCAACCATACGAGGGAGATTCTTAATAAACCCCAACGCATAGAATTCTTTGAACCCTTTCCATATGGCGCCCAGACTATCACCGCTAGAAACTGGAGCAATTACCCAGTCTGGGGCTTGCCAGTTCAGTTGCTCGCAAATTTCGTAAGCCAGAGTCTTATGTCCTTCGGTTTGGTAAGGATTGAGAACCTTAGCTGTAGTTATATTAAACCACCCGTATTTAATACACGCCCCTAAAACTAACATTCCAGTAGCAATAAGAGAGCCTTTTACTGAGATTACCCTTGCCCCATACATGCTCATCTGGATTATCTTAGACTGGACAGCAAATGCTGGGGTGAAGATATAGCAGGCGATTCCGGCTCTGGCACTGTATGCTGATGCCGAGGCACCTGCATTACCGTCCGAGACTGCTGCCACAGTACTTGCACCTCTTTCAAGAGCTCTAGAAATGATGACTGAAAAAGCGCGATCTTTAAAGCTAGATGTCGGGTTCACAGTCTCGTTCTTCACATATAAATTCTTAATCCCAGTTTCACCTGTGAGGGATTGACATTTAATCAGAGGTGTTCCACCTTCATCTAACGAAACTATTTTTGACTCGTCTGAGATAGGTAAAAATTCCTTGTATTTCCAAAGAGATGGCTTTCTATTTTCCAGGATATTCCTATTTACTTGTTTACCAATCTTATCGTAATTGCAAACTGGGTCAAGAAGCCCAAACCCTAATCCCTTCTGGCCGCATTCCGTGCAGGCAGCAATCAAATCCTCTGGCGAATATTCTTTGCCACAATCTATACATTTTAGACTCTTGATAAAACTCATAGGTGATACCTCCGGAATTCTGCCCTTTCGCACCCGCCCCCGTGCTTAAAAATGCCCCTTTACTTTATTGCGATAACTTCTATCTCCAGCGGGAAATTGCCGGGGATTTCTTTTACTGCCACACAGGAACGAGCTGGAGGTCTTTCAAGGAAAAAAGTTCTATAAACCTCATTAAGGCTATTGAAATCAGCCATATCTCGTAAGAAGACGGTTGCTTTAACAACTTTATCAAGGCTGCTGCCTACAGACTCTAATGCTCTTTTAACATTGTGCAGAACAAGTTCGGTAGCCTTCTTTACGTCGTCAGTTATCATTAGTTGCTTTTCAAGGTCTATGGGAACTATACCAGACACGAAAAGAAAGCCGCCTGCTTCCACGACATGGGAATAAGGCCCACTTTTTATAAGCATTTCTATATCATAAACTCTTTTTTCCATAACGACCTCCTCTTGGCAAATTTGTTCTGGTGGTAAGTCAGCCTGCGTTCAGTTCCGCACTGAATATGAACTAGCGGTATCTGGAGGGCATTATAGCAAATGCCCTGTCGTTCTTGAAAGGGTGGAGAGTTACACTGGTGGTCTGAGCTGTTCGCACTTAAGAAGTGTTGCTGATCGTTCAGCAAATTTGCTATTCCATGTGCGTATTTTTGGAAATAAAGCCGCATTCCTCTTGACAAAGGGGCCCCTAGATTTTAGACTGCTGAGTGGATAATTTATGTCGGAGGTGAGAAGGAATGAAGCGAGATTCTGTCACAAAAATTATTTTCATAGCATCAGGGGTGATGCTGGTCTTGTTTGGTGGACTCATGGCTTGTGCTCCATCGGTAGTAAAACCGGCGGTATTTCCTACCACTCAGCCAACCGTGGTTGCTTCTGGTTATGAAGCCAAAGTCTTGGTCCCAGGTTCATATTTCCACGGTATTCACGGTCTTACATTTGATAGCAAGGACAATCTTTATGCCGGTAGTGTGGTTGGCCAAACGATCTACAAGATTGTTATTGAAGGTGGCAAAGTCAAAGTAAGTGAGTACATAGGTCCACCTGAGGGATTAGCCGACGACCTGGAATTCGGCCCAGACGGACAATTGTACTGGACATCATATATCTCAGGTAAAGTTCGTACCCAATCTGGAGAGCAAATAAAAGTACTGGCTGAAGGCCTTCCCGGCGCTAATTCCATAGCTTTTAAGCAAGATGGGCGACTATTCTTCACCGAGGTTTTTCTTGGTGATGCTTTGTATGAGGCTGACATCACAGGTGAGAAGTCACCCCGTAGGATTGCCTTGGGAATGGGCGGCTTAAACGGATTCGATTTTGGCCCAGATGGCAAGTTATATGGGCCTCTCTGGTTCAAAGGGCAAATTGTGCGAGTTGATGTGGACACCGGGCAAGTGGAAACGGTAGCTGAAGGCTTCAAAATCCCGGCTGCTGTCAATTTCGACTTAAAGGGCACCCTTTATGCAGTAGACACTAATGCTGGTGAGGTTGTTCAAGTTGACATAAAAACGGGTGAGAAAAAAGTTATTGCCAAAGTTCTACCATCCATAGACAACTTGGCTATTAATTCAAAAGATGAGCTTTTCATTTCCAACATGTCCACTAATGGGATTTATCGTGTGGACACGAAGACCGGCAAAGTAGATATCCTAGTTGAAGGCAAGCTTACATGCCCAGGAGGAATAGGAGTTGTCGGAGAAACAGTATATCTGGCAGATGTGTTTGCCCTGCGGAAGATTGACGGAAATACTGGAGAGGTTACAACTTTAGAGCGTGTGCATGCCGACCATATGGACTACCCATTTGCAGCATCGGTAAAAGGTGACACTGTTTATTAGAGCAGTTGGTTCACTGGCTCTATTCAAGAATTTGACCTTAAGAATAAAGGAATAACGAAGACTTTCCATGGTTTTGTGGCACCATATGAGGTCTTGCCATTGGATGATGGGAGTTTTCTTGTTGCTGAATTAGGCAAGGGAAGGGTGGTTAAGGTTTCAGGAGCTGAAGGTGAAAAAAGAGACGCTGTTGCTGAAGGCCTAATCACGCCAATGGGTCTTGCATTGGCTGATAGCAATAACGTCTATGTGACAGAGCCTTTGATAGGCAGAATAACTATGGTGAATTTTACCACAGGCGAAAAGAAAACAGTTGCGTCAGGTCTAGTTGTGCCGAGAGGGATTGCCGTTCGAGCAAATGGGAAGTTGCTTGTGGTAGAAAGCGGATTGCGACAGCTTATTGAAGTGGATCCGATGTCAGGTGCAAAAACCCCAATAGTGAAGAACCTGGCCATAAGCTTAATGTCTATTCCTGAAACAAAGAACCCATTTGGCGTCTTCAATGATGTGGTCATATCTGACTCGGGGGCCATTTACGTAACCGGTGATGTAGAGAATGTCCTGTACAAAATCACGTGTAAGTAGAGCGATAAATGGAGGCAGAATAAACCTAGCCAATCTTTTTGCAATAAGCTACTTTTGAATTAGAGCTAAAAAAGCCGCGCACTCCCATTAAGGAGGTTAAGAATTGGAGAGTGTGTGGCTTTTTTAGCTTATCTTGAAAACGATGTGCCTTTGCCAGTCTGGTGAGGGTTGAGAGAAGTCAGTACGAAAATGAGCACCTCGGCTCTCTTCACGAAGCAGAGCTGCCTCAGTCATCAGGCGGGCGCTCAATACCATGTTGTTTAGTTCGTATGAAGGCCGGTCTGTCGGTTGAGGCAATAGTTTCTGCCAACTAGCCAGGATATCCGCAGCCTCAGACAGTCCTTCGCCAGAACGGACAATGCCGACCTTATCCCAGAGAAGCGACTCTAAATTCGGCAAGTTGAGCTGCGGGACACTCCCTAACCCTTTTCGCTTGATAAGAGTGTGGCAGTCAGTCTTTACGGTCCCAGATATTGGGGCAACTTTATCGTTTTCCTTGGTTCTATCAATAATTCGTTTACTGAAGACAATGACCTCAAGCAACGAGTTCGAAGCCAGCCGGTTAGCACCGTGGACACCAGTACAAGCAGTTTCACCGGCAGCAAACAACCCGGCAATGTTGGTTTCTCCCCACGCATTAACTTTAATCCCACCCATTAAGTAATGGGCAGCTGGGGCTACTGGGATAAGTCCTTTGGTAATGTCTAGCCCATGGGCACGACAGAAGCTGTAAATATGAGGGAAGCGTGTAGTGACCCGGTGGGATGGTATGTGAGTCACATCCAAAAATACGCGGTCGCTGCCAGTTTTTCTCATTTCGTAAATAATGCTCCTGGCCACTACATCCCTGGGTGCTAACTCGGCTTCAGGCGTATAATCGGGCATAAAGCGATAACCCTCCACATTTCGTAGTATGCCGCCCTCACCACGTACAGCTTCACTAATGAGGAACGGAGGAACTCCAGGGAGACGAATTGCAGTAGGATGAAATTGGAAAAACTCCATATCTGTGATTTCAGCACCGGCTTGAAAAGCCAAGGCAATACCATCACCCGTAGCTACATCGGAATTTGTAGTATACTTAAACAGTCGGCCGGCACCTCCAGTAGCCAGTATGACGAAACGACACTCATAATCCTCAGCTAATCCAGTACGGCAATCAAGGGCTCGTACACCTTTAACCTTACCGTTACCCAATAGAATCTCAGTAGCCAGGCAGTATTCAAGCACTTGTATTGATGACATGCGCACTCGTCGACTCAATGTAACCTCAATATGTTCACCTGTGGCGTCGCCGCCGGCATGAAGGATTCGGGGGACACTGTGAGCAGCTTCTCTAGTAAGAGCAATTTCTCCGTCTATAGTATCGAAAGGAACACCGAACCGTATAAGGTCCGTTATGCGGTCAGGTGCCTCGTTGACTAATATGCGCACTGCCTCGGAGTCACATAGGCCATCACCAGCGTTGATGGTGTCCCGAAAATGAAGCTCTGGAGAGTCGTTTTCGCCTATCGGAGCAGCAATCCCACCCTGAGCATGCTTGGTATTGCAATCTTCAATGCCGCCTTTTGTTAGAATCAGAACACTACCTACCTCTTTGGCCAGCAAGGCAGTATAGAGTCCGGCAATACCACTGCCAACCATGATATAGTCATAATAGCTCATTTACTCACTCTTCCTAGGCACTGTTACTAGTAGTCTCATTATGAATAGATGATTTACTATTCATCACTGTAGCCATTTAATTATAATACTATTAGTAACTAGCCGTGGTTGTGCCCTGCAACGCCCAAGGGCTGGTTTTAGTTATGGTAACATAAACCATCTGCCCAAAATAGTCATCACTATTTTCAAAAAATGTCAGCTTATCACCTCGAGTGCGTCCATACCATTTTCCTCTCTTCTTGCCGTCTACAAGTATCTCCACCGTGGTACCTTGAAACCCTGAGTTAATTTCACCTGCTATACTGGCTTGAAGCGCTTCAACCTTGTTCAGGCGTTCCTTCTTAATCTCAAATGGGACATCGTCCCGGTATTCCCTGGAGGCAATGGTACCCAGACGTGGAGAATAAGTAGCTACATGGACTGTATCAAAC
>VGNY01000114.1 GCA_016865895.1 Chloroflexota bacterium
CCGCTTCACGATGCCAGCCACGCGCTGAGCGCCCTCATTGATAGCTGCCAAATCTTTCCTGATGTCAAACGGGACGTCTTTCCGGTCCATAAGCAACTGGGCGTAGCCGATGACGCCGGTGAGGGGATTATTTATCTCGTGGGCGACGCCGGCTGCCATCTCACCTACAGAAGCCAGGCGGCTGGAAAACTGGGCTTTCTGCTCCAGTTGTTTCCTCTCTTCTTCTGCCTTCTTGCGTTCGGTGATGTCGCGGCCGACTCCGCGAAATCCAATAATTTCACCTCCATGGCTGCGCAAAAGAGAAACCGTGGCCTCGACAAACCCCTCGGTTCCGTCCTTCCGCACAACTTTCCAGGAAAAGCCTTTATTTGGCTTGCCCATTCTGTAGACATGATTAAAGGTCTGATACACATGCTCGATATCTTCCTGAGCTGTGAAGCCTCGATAATTCATCCCCAGCAGCTCTTCTCTGGAATATCTCAGGCTGCGACACGTAGAATCATTGACGAAAGTGAGGTTGCCGGCAAGGTCTACCTCAAAATAGCTATCCTCTATTTCTTTGAGGATAGTCCGGTGCTTTTCCTCGGATTGCTGCAGCGTCTCCTCCGCTCGCTTGCGCTCGGTGACGTCACGATAATTGACCACTATTGCCCGTACCAATGGCTCATGTAACAAATTGGTTCGTATGCCCTCAATCCAGCATGGCGTGCCATCCTTATGCAAGAAAAGCACCTCAGACGGAGCAACCGCTCCAGGTTGCCGGGTGAATTTAGCAAAGCCATCCGCCATGTCCTGACGTTCATCTGGATGCACAAAATCGAACACGCTTCGCCCAATACGCTCCAGAGGACTGTAACCTAGAATGTGTGCAATCGTAGGGGAATCATAGAGCACTGTTCCATCCGCCGCCAACAATGTGACAGCGTCATAGCTATGTTCGATAAGCACTCGAAACCTCTCCTGGCTTTGGTGCAGCTCCAGCTCCGCCTGGTACAGCGCCTGATACGCCAGCCTTTGCCGCCGCTGCCAAATGAACCCCATGATAGCTAACGCGGCAACCAGCAAGCCGGCGACGAAAGCCATAAGAAAGCCAATCTGGGAGCGCCACACGGCAAACGCCTCGCTGGTATCGATTTTGGCGACCATATACCATGGCGAATCAGGAATATGCTCCAGGGCAGCTAATACCTCTACTCCGCGGTAGTCCCTGCCTTGAATGATTCCTTCCTTCCCCAGGACAGCCATGACAGCCGGGACCTCCTGCCGACTCAAAGGGATTCTCATTTTGAGAGCAGTGTCTTTCTGGTGGCGCAAATCGTTTAAAAACAACACCTCATCACCATCGCGTTCCACCAGCAAAGTCTCGGCGGTTTCGCTGGGGAAGGGCGAGAACTGCAACAGCGGGTAAAGATATTGTGAGGGTTCGATACAGAGAACCACAACACCTATTGCTTGAGGCGAATCCGCTCGCCAAGGGAAAAGAGGCGCTACAATATCCAGGTGTGCGGAGTCGCTATCCGGAGGATAATGGAAATCGGTAATGACAGCTTTACGCTCATTGATGGCAACTGCCAGTTGCTCCACTGTCACATCGCTGAGACGGTGCACGCTATCACTGACGCTTAGAAGCACTTTACCATTCATGTCAACCAGCAGTATATCCTGATATGGATAGGATTGCGCCACAATTCCTAAGTCGGCAAGGACCTTATCCCGAATCTCCATATCCGTTGGCGAGGCTATATACTTCGCGACCGTATCAATGAAAGATGGACTGCCAACGAGTGTGTTGGCATCCACCAACCTAGCAGCGCGCCAATCTACAATCTGCCCCACTTTCAACTGAGCCATGGCTGAGAGTGTATCCTCAATGCGTTGGCGCATCTGTTGCCCATGAAAATAGTAAAACAAATATCCCCCAACCAAAATGACCATTGTCACCAGTGCCATTACCAAATATAACAGGCGAGAGGAAGGAGGAGTTGTGGTTTTGGGAGCATCTTTTGGCGGAGCTTTAAATTTTTCTTTGCCCTGTGGTTTTGCTGCCACTAGCCTTTCCTTAGATGAGAGGTATGTAGGTCAAATTTGTAATCACTTGCCATAAACAAAGAAGGGCAGGCGAATACCATTCTGAAATCCGCCCATTGTGTATTCGCTTTGCCCTTCTTCATGTTCCTGTCCACTTCCACGCCTCGCGAAGCAAGAGCCTACAGGTAAGCTATGTCACCATCGCTCTTGATTCATTCTATTTTGTTTACATATAGTTGTCAATAAATAGAATGTACCAACACCCTGGACTACGTTTGCCTCCCACCGACTGCCGAGATGCCGGTGATGTCCTGCCCTATGATAAGCGTGTGGATGTGGTCAGTACCCTGGTAGGTATATACCGATTCGATATTTGCCATATGCCTTATGGGTGAGTAGTCCAGGGATATGCCGTTGGCTCCAAGTAATTCGCGTGCCGTCCGAGCACACATACGTGCCACGGCTATATTATTCTTTTTGGCCATAGAAAGCTGGGCATAGCTGGCTTTCCCTTCATCCATCAGCCTACCTAGTCGGTAAGCCAGCAATTGCGCCTTGGTAATCTCGACCAACATTTCTACAAGCTTCTCCTGAACTAGCTGGAAGGAGGCGATGGACACCCCAAACTGCTTTCTCTCCTTAGCGTAATTCAATGCCGTCTCGTAGCAGTCCATCGCCGCCCCAATTGACCCCCAGGCTATACCATATCTCGCCTGATTAAGACAGGAAAACACAGCTTTCAAGCCTGTCCCTTGCGGTAGCATATTCTCTGCCGATATTATACAGTCCGAAAATCCCAGCTCGCCGACATCGCCGGCTCGCATCGAGCCCTTGTGATTCTGAAAAGTCTGGCTGAACCCCTCTGTGCCTCGCTCTACTAGAAAACCCCTTATCCCCTCATCGGTGCGTGCCCAAACAAGTGCCACATCAGCTATTGACGCCTCGCTTATCCACTGCTTCGTGCCATTGATAACCCACTTATTGCCATCTTTCCTGGCCACTGTTTCCATCGAAGCTACATCTGAGCCATGGTTCGGCTCGGTTAACCCGAAGCAGGCAATAGCCTTTCCTTTAGCGATTAACGGCAGCCATTTCTTCTTCTGCTCCTCTGACCCGTATTTCCAGATTGGGTACATTACCAATCCTTTGTTGACTTCGATAAAGCTTCTCAGAGAGCTATCTACCCTTTCCAATTCCTGGGATATAAGTCCGGCGGTTACATAGTTCACACCAGCGCCGCCGTATTCTTTCGGGAAAATAGAGCCGATTATCCCCATCTCTCCTAACTTAGGAGCAAGTTCCCGCATATTCAGCGGCTCCTCTTTATGGAACGCAGTAACAACCAGCGGCTCAATCTCTTTTTCCAGAAATTCCCTAACTGTGTTTCGGGTCATCTTCTCTTCGTCGGAGAACAACGCATCTATGTTATAATAGTCAACGCCTTTGAAACCCATGAGAAATTTACCTCCTTACAGCTTTAGTCGTGCATCGCCAGCAGTATTGGGATGGCGAGCATATGACACTTTAAGCAGTTGGACTGGTTTTGTCAATGCCCAGTACTAAATGTAGGGACAGGGCTTCAGTCCTGTCCAGGACAGACCTGAAGGTCTGTCCCTACATAATGTAACAAAGGAGGAGCGAAAATGTTTTTGCTAAATTCTTGGATGCCATGGCTTATCCTTTTGACACTCGCCTGGACTCTGCCGTGGAAAGGTGTAGCGCTATGGAGAGCTGCCGGCAATAAGCACCTTTGGTGGTTTGTGGCTCTGTTCCTGGTCAACACCCTGGCAATTTTGGAGATAATCTACATCTTCGGATTCAGCAAGAAGAAACCAGGGACAGGGCTTTAGCCCTGTCCAGGACAGACCTGAAGGTCTGTCCCTACATAACTCGCAATAACAAATACGCAACCACTATCGCTGTAGACACAGTTTCGGTATCTCTGATATACTCAAAAACTCAATGAAGCTAAAGGTATGGTTCCTCGAGACCCGGCCGCAGTTTCTGCTACTTTCCGTGGTGCTGGCATTCCTGGGCACCTCCATGGCCTGGTATGATGGTGCTTTTCACCTCGGCTATGCCCTCCTGGCTTTCTTAGGGCTGCTCCTGTGCCACATCAGCGTCAACGTGCTCAACGACTACTACGACTACAAGAGCGGCATAGACCTGAAAACCCGAAGAACCCCATTCAGCGGCGGCAGTGGCTTCCTGCCTGCTGCCTCCCTCCAGCCAAGGCATGTCTTCTGGTTCGGCTTGGCCTGTTTTCTACTGGCCGTGCCTATAGGCATCTATTTCGTCCTGGTAAGCGGCTGGCTCTTGCTGCCACTGCTTCTAGTCGCCGCCGTATGCATTCTCCTCTATACACCGCTTCTGACCAGGCTGGGATGGCCTGAATGGTCTCCAGGGGTCGGTCTAGGAGCACTGCCTGTCCTGGGAGCTTATTTCATCCAGACAGGTGAGTACACAATTCCTGCTATCGTGGCCTCCATACCATCAGGTATATTGGTACATAATCTGCTGCTATTAAACGAATTCCCTGACACCGAGGCTGATAAAGAAGCAGGGAGAAAAACCCTGCCCATAACCATGGGAAAAAGGAGAGCAAGCATTGTCTATTCAGCCCTGACCGGAGCAGTCTATGTATGGATATTCGGCGCTGTACAAGCAAAGCTGATGCCTGCTTTCTGCCTGATAGCCTTGCTCACGCTCCCATTCGCCATTAAGGCTATTCAGGGCGCACTGAATTATCAAGACGAAAGCAAGCTAATGCCGGCCATGGCAAATAATGTCTTGGTCATATTATTGACCCAGCTGCTTTTAGGCATTGGCTACCTCATAGCGGGAATCTTCTGAAGATATAAAATCAAACATCAAAACACAAAATGACAAGTAGGGTCTCAGGAGACAAGTATGTCAACCGACCTGATTTTACTGCACGCCCCCAGTATTTATGATTTCCGCAAGAAAACCATCCTTTACGGACCGGTCAGTGATTTAATTCCACCTTCCTACGTCTTCGAGATGTACCCCATCGGTCTCACCAGCATCGCCGAATATCTGGAACGCGCCGGCTATCAAGTCCGCATTGTAAACCTCGCTGTGCGTATGTTGAGGGACAAGAAATTCGACGCCGAGGTATTTATCAAACGCCTTAAGGCGCCAGCCTTCGGCATTGACTTGCACTGGATGGTGCATTCACACGGCTCAATTGGGGTGGCAAAGATAGTCAAAAAATACCACCCCGAGGCAAAGCTGGTATTCGGTGGCTTTTCATCCTCTTATTTCTACAAGGAACTGATTGAGTATCCAGAGATAGACTATGTGCTCAGAGGCGATTCTACCGAGGAACCTTTCCGACAACTAATGGACTGCATAATTAACAACCGAGAACCTAAAGCAGTGCCCAACCTTACCTGGAAAGACAGTCAGGGCAGGATACACGAGAATCCCTTTACTCACGTCCCCACAGACCTCAGCGATGTCATGGTCAACCACTATGGGAACGTGGTACGCTCAGTAATCAGATACCGCGACTTTATCAGCTACACGCCAGTTAAGGACTGGTCACGCTATCCTATTACCGCGGTGCTCACCTGTCGTGGCTGCACTGAAAACTGTGTTATCTGCGGCGGTTCCGCTGCAGCATTCAAGGAGTGCTATAATCGGCAAAAAGCCGCTTTCCGCTCTCCCAAGGCAGTGGTCCGGGATGCAAGACAGATTTCCCGTTTCAGCAACGGCCCCATCTTTATACTGGGTGACCTGCGTCAGCCGGGAAATGACTACGCTAACCAAGTTCTGGACTCGCTCCAGAAAAACAGGATAAAGAACCAGTTCATACTCGAATTGTTCTATCCCGCCCCAAAGGAATTGCTGCATCGAATGAGTTCAGCCTGTCCTGACTTTTGCCTGGAGATTTCTCCCGAATCTCACGACCCCGAAATAAGAAAAGTCATCGGCAGACCCTATTCCAACGAGGAACTAGAGCAAACGATAACGGATGCTCTGGATGTCGGCTGTGGACGACTGGATATGTTCTTCATGATTGGGCTGCCCAGACAAACCCCACACTCGGTAATGGATACCATTGACTACTGCGACCACCTGTTAGACAAATTTAAGGGGGATAAGCGGCTGTCTCTGTTTATCTCCCCACTGGCTCCGTTCCTTGACCCGGGCAGTCTCGGCTTCGAGCACCCCGAACGCTACGGCTACCACATACTGTTTCGGACGTTGGAGGAGCATCGTCAGGCACTGGTGTCACCATATTGGAAATACTCCCTCAA
>VGNY01000115.1 GCA_016865895.1 Chloroflexota bacterium
TTATAGGTGATATGTCAATATATTTCTGAAAAAACGTCTCACAACATTTTGCCTTGTGAAGGCTGAAATTGTATTTGATGGGTAGATGGTCTAGCTTCGGTGGTAATTTTCAACTGTTAAAGTCGAGTCCGGAAAAAATAGAGTTGGGACAGCAACCTTGAATATCTTTACTACACGCGTGTGAAATTCCCCCACACCTTCGCTAGTTTCACCGATTTGCCAGCCTGTGCAGCCCATCTCCTCTAGTCTACGAATTGCTGCAGCCTGAAAGGCATACACTATACCTTCTTTCAAAAACCTATCCGCCGAACGGTAGTGCTCAGGATACAGAAAAATGTAGTTAGCCCCTCCCAAGAAGGCAAAAGCATTCGCCAGCACTTTGAAGGACTCCTCTTGGCGCATGAAAACCTCACATCAGGACATGTCTGTCGAGCAGTTCCATATCCACGCACCCCACGTTGGGTCTTGCTCCCACACCTGTTCGAACTGTAAATTGGCCCATCGGGCTCTGAATTCACTATTGGATATGAGATTAAAAGTAACCTTGCTTAGAGTTTCGGCTATATTCAAGTCTTTGGCAATTTTTTCGACAATTGGTTTTATCTGTTCGTAATCAGTTATGATAGTGTCAACATTATAGTCAAAGCTGGGATTTAATGGGTCAGTTTTCAGAGTTAGCACCTCTGCACCATCGTCGAAACCATCGTTGTCGGAGTCGGCTCTTAGTGGGTCCGTTCTATAGGTCAAGACTTCATCCCCATCCTTTAGCCGGTCTCTGTCCGAGTCGGCTAACCACGGGTCTGTTCGGTACGTAACAATCTCTTCGCTGTTCTTTAGTCCATCGCCGTCAAAGTCGCTGAAATTAGAAATTTCGTCTTCTG
The DNA here is from genome assembly GCA_016865895.1 of Chloroflexota bacterium. Classification (GTDB taxonomy): domain Bacteria; phylum Chloroflexota; class Dehalococcoidia; order GIF9; family UBA5629; genus VGNY01. Next base: position 882 of record VGNY01000115.1, read on the forward strand.
TTACCTTTCCATCATTTACAATAGTGCCAAGCACGTATAGCGTCTTACTATCGGCTTGCAATTGTGAAGTTAGCAAGGCTATCTCGTCAATAAGAATCTTTTCGTTATCATTGATGCCGTCTGAACCTAGAGGCTTCAGAAGTTCAATGAGTTCTGTTGAGAGATTGTTCTTTTGGCAGTAACCTACTACTTTATTGGCGCAGGCTGTTGTGGTGAATAGTCCGCCTAGGATGACTAACATTATTCCCGATGAAATCCACTTTCTCATGCTCCTCATCGTAACCTCCTTTCGCTTTCCCGAGCTAATCAGCAAACTACCTCGCGGTGGTACTATACCCCACAATAGGAAGGTCTTGGGATTTCTCACTACGACCCCTACTTGCCAGACACAGCCTCCCAAAAAGGAACTTTCTTCGTTTGCATAACGGTTCTCTGTTTCTCTACCTGCACGGGAACTTGCCTTTCTTTGGTGACTGGCCTTTTCTCGCTTACAACATCAGACCAAACGAGGTGAACACTTTGCAATTCTATGGCAGAGGAGAAAACGCCGGCTGAAGACAAAGTCTGGGCGATTATGGCAAATTCTCTTATCCCCTGAGCATCCAACGTAATAGAACGGTTTTCTTTGACCGGAACACCAAATATAGCCCGGCCTAAAGTCGTCAACTCGTTGCCATCGGATTTGGTGAATGCAGAACTCAAGAGTATTGCAGGAATCGTCCAGCTAACCTGAGCAACAGCAGAGTCGTCGGGTTCACCAACTGCGGAATGAAAGGTTCCCAACCACGCGGTTTCTTGTTGTGTTGGCTTATACTCATATAAGTCAAAGGCCCCGTGTATAGACTTTGTTTTTTCATATTGTCCAGATTGGCCAAGCTCGAAATCAGTAGGCAGAAAAATTTGACCCACATCGGTCAAGTCAAACGCTCGTAGGTGCCACGAGAAGGGAAAGCCTACACGCATTCCAGAATATGAGTAACGGATCTCTATGTGATTCTCTGAATGCTGGTGTTTGCTCATATCATAACCATAGTAGCTTATCGTTGGAAAGACTCTTACGCTGCTTCCTGTAGTAGTGTCCACAACATACCTATCTCCATACAGGTGTGACCACCACTTTACCGTAGGTTGGGGGATGGTCATTCCCTCCTTTCGGTCCACGACAACATCCGTCAGTTCAGTATACTTCTCCGTCCTGTATTCAGTTTGATAGTATGTTTCTATTACTGGGACTTCCTTGCTTACACAGGATACGGAGAAGACAAGGCAGGCTATTATGCAGAAGGGGAACACTAGACTGAGTTTCTTCATCCTGTACCTCCCATCGGTTGCTACCTTCGATAAAGATAGCATCGCAGATAACGGTTGTCAATACCTTCACTGGTATGGCGTTAAGGGGCGAGGATGTTCTATTTCGTTACAGGTGGGAGTATAATAATGCAGATAAACACTGAAACAAGTGACTCGGCTTTGGCTCAATACCGGTTTATTCTGTCTAACCATAGGGATATAAGAAAGGGATTAGCTATGAAATACATTGGACTGGACAGTAAAGACGGCATTATCAACCGCTTCGCATCGCATGTGTCTTCGGGGAAGGCGGAGACATTCAAGATGTTTGGCCTGGACTTTGTCTTCGGCCGCAGGGAAGGAGCTTACGCCTGGGATGCCATCAGCGGCAAGAAGCTGATTAACTGCCACTGCAACGGAGGAGTGTTTAACCTGGGACATCGCAATCCCAAAATCATCGCCGCCTTAACCAGAAGCCTTAAGGAGCTGGATATCGGAAACCACCACTTTGTCAGCGAGCAGCGGGCACTTCTGGCGGAAAGGTTGGCAGCGTTAACACCGGGCGACATCACCTATACCGTCTTCGGCGTCAGCGGCGGTGAAGCCATCGATTTGGCAATCAAGCTGGCCAGGGGCTATACCAAAAAACTGAAGATAATCTCGGCTTTTGGTGGCTATCACGGCCACACCGGCCTGGCACTGGCTACCGGTGACGAGCAGTACCGACAGCCCTTTGGCCCCAACCCGCCCGGCTTTGTCCAAGTGCCCTTTGGTGACATCGCAGCCCTGAAGCAAGCCATAGATAAGGACACGGCAGCAGTGATATTTGAAACCATACCCGCCACATCTGGAATGCCCATCCCACCAGCAGACTTCTTTCCACAGGTAAGAAAAGTCTGCGACGAAAACGGCGCGCTCCTGATTATTGACGAGGTGCAGACCGGGCTGGGACGCACCGGCAAGCTCTGGGGAATCGAATATTACGATGTAGTACCAGACATCATGGTCATCGGCAAGGGTATCTCAGGTGGAATCTACCCCATGAGCGCCACATGCTTCAGAAAGGAGCTTGAATCTTTCTTTCACGAAAATCCCTTCATCCACGTGTCCACCTTCGGAGGTGCCGAAGTTGGCTGTCCCGTTGCCCTGGCAGTGCTGGAGGAATCATCACAACCTGATTTTCTAAAACATGTGAATGAGCTAGCCGAGGTCTTCGCTCAAGGTTTTAAACAACTTAAGACAAAGCATCCCTCTATCTTGGTTGGCTTAAGGCAGCTTGGGTTGATGATGGGCATTGAGATGGTAAATGAACAATGCGGACCTGTAATGACCAAGGTCTGCTATGACCACGGTATCCTCTCCATCTATGCCAATAACGACAGACGTGTCAGCCAGCTCCTGCCACCACTGAACATAGACAAAAAGCTGGCCTACGAGATACTGGAGCGACTAGATGGCGCGCTAAAAGACACCAAAGAATTCTTAGGCCTATAATCTTTTGGGGAAATGACTGCCATGAAGATAAACGTAGATTTGCTGAAGAAATTCGAGAGTGGCCTTGACCCCAGGCACCCTGAGAACAGCAAAATCCCGGCGAAGGTGCTGGGATACGGGGAGATAAGCACCGTCTTTGAAATCGAAGGCGAGTCCAACCTCGCCTGTAAGCGTATGCCCATATTTAGACAGCAAAAAGAGTTAGACCAATACGAGACTATCTACAATGAGTACAACAGCATCCTTAAGGACAAGGTAGGCATCAACGTGCCCCCCTACGGTTTTGCCTCTTTCCCCTGTGAAAGATATATAGTTTGCTTCGATGTCCAGGAAAAGCTCCCTCCACAGTCCTTCGGCGACAAGCTGATACACACCCTCAAAGACGACGACGTAATAGCCTTCTTCAGTCTCGTCTTAACACAGCTAAAAAAGGTCTGGGAGTTCAACAAAAAAAGCACCGGCATCGAAATCGGCATTGACGGGCAGATATCTAACTGGGCAATAAAGGATTTCGACCCTAACAGACCACATGTAGACTCAAAGGCACAGCTCTACTATATTGACACCAGCACTCCGTTCATCCGAAAGAACGGAAAGGAGCAACTCGACCCTGAATTATTCCTGCGCAGTGCGCCTTCCTTTCTCCTCTGGCTGATTCGCTGGCTCTTTCTTAAAGATGTAATGACCCGCTATTACGACTTCCGCCTGGTTGCAATAGACATTATGGCCAATTTCTATAAAGAACAGCGCTCCGAGCTGATCCCCTGTCTGATTCAGGTCACCAACGACTTTTTCGCCAAAGAAGCGAAAGACTTAGGGATAAAGCCTATTAGCGCCGAGGAGGTGCGCTCGTATTACAAAGAAGACGCCTTAATCTGGACTATTTTCCTGGCCATGAGGCGGCTGGACCGCTTCATCCATAACCGAATTTTAGGCAAGCCTTATATCTACATACTGCCGGGGAAGATTAAAAGGTGACAATGATGTTTATCAACGCTATTTTAAATGTAGTGCGACCCTTTAGGGTCGCCTGTTACCAACTTACATGTAGCCTCGACCCTTTAGGGCCGAGTTCGGCGAGGCTAAAGCCTCGCGACTACATTCGCCAAACAGGCAGTGTCAAGTTTGCTAGGTAAATTGGAGTAGCGGCTTCTCTTTATCTCGATTGATTCTGAAACGGCCAGGCAATATAATAGAGAGCTCTTTGGAAGGAGAACATGAATGGCTAACAGCTTCGAAAATACCCCGTCCTACTTCTTTGCCTCGGAATCGGTTACCGAGGGGCATCCCGATAAGCTCTGCGACCAGGTCGCTGATGCTGTGCTTGACGCCATCCTGGAGCAAGACCCGGGTGCTAGGGTTGCCTGCGAAGTAGCCGTCACCGTAGGCTTGGTAGTAGTTCTGGGTGAGATAACCACCAAGTGCTACATAGAAATACCTGACATCGTGCGTCAGGTGGTTAAAGACGTGGGCTATATCAAGCCAGAGTACGGTTTCGATTATGAGAGCCTGGGCACATTGGTATCCATCAAGAAACAATCGACTGATATCTCTGCAGGCGTAACCAAATCAAAGGAAGCCAGAGAGGAGAAAAAAATTGACGAGCTAGATAAGACCGGCGCTGGCGACCAGGGCATGATGTTCGGTTTTGCCTGCAAGGAGACAGCAGAGCTTATGCCGCTGCCCATTTCCCTAGCACACAAGCTGTGCCGCCAGTTGGCTCAGGCAAGGAAAGACAAGACCATATCTTACCTCCGCCCCGATGGCAAGTCCCAGGTGACCGTGGAATACGACCACGGCGTGCCCAAGAGGGTGGACTCCGTAGTCATCGGCGCCCATCATGACCCTGGCATCAGCCGCGACCAGATAGAAAGAGATATCAAAGAAAAGGTTATCAACGTCGTCATCCCATCAAAGCTTCTGGATGATAAAACCAACTACTACATAAACGGTGCCGGACAGTTTGTCATAGGCGGTCCGGTATCAGATACCGGCTTCACCGGCCGCAAGATATTAGTGGATACCTACGGCGGTTATGCCCGCCATGGCGGTGGAGCCTTCTCGGGCAAAGACCCCACTAAAGTCGACCGCTCCGCCAGCTACATGACACGGTATATTGCCAAGAACATAGTCGCTGCCGGGCTAGCCGACCGCATCGAAGTACAGGTTTCCTACGTTATCGGCGTCGCCCATCCGCTATCCATCTCCTGCGAGACCTTCGGCACAGGCAAGGTGCCAGACAAAACCATTCTCGAACTCATCAAAAAGCACTTCGACCTCCGCCCCGAAGCCATTATCAGGCACTTCGACCTGCGCCGCCCCATTTACAGGCAGACCGCCGCCTACGGGCACTTCGGCAGAGACGACCTTGATTTGCCCTGGGAGAAGACGGACAAAGCCGCGATTCTCAAGGCTGAAGCTGGGCTATAGGTTGAAAAGGAATAAAATGGGTAAAGCTATTAAATTCGGCACAGACGGTTGGCGAGCGGTTATTGCCGAGGACTTCACTTTCCCAAATGTCCG
>VGNY01000116.1 GCA_016865895.1 Chloroflexota bacterium
TGTTCGACCACCCGCCAGGGTGCAGCCCATCACCCAGGTGTAGGACCGCTTCATTTCGACACTTCCTGTTGTGGAACGTCATTTTCCCTAGCTATGGCCCAGCTATGAATGCTGTAAAACTCGAGTCAGCGGGAACATCCAATATTAGATGGTTGGAGCTTACCTTCGGGCATATAGGGATAATGCTAAGTAAAAAGCAACAATTGTAGAAGCTTTCGAAATCGCTGAGAACGGATTGTTCACCCGTTATGTTGGGCAGATTGGCAGTATGCAAATAGGTACCATCTAGTCATATTGGGGGCGCATTAGCTGGAGTATCTAAAACCTTTGAAAAAGTGCGATAAAGAATTAATGCCGGAATCAATCACTTTCCACTTTACCTAAAGTGCATTAGTTGTCATTTTTTGGACTAGCTATGAGGTTTCTGAACTGCAAATGTCCAGGAGAAAAGCATTGCGTTTATATGATAAACACGTCCTCTTGACGCTCGCTTGTGTGTGCGGCTTTCTACACAGAGCAAACTGCAGAATGATTAGCAGCATAGAACAGCTTCAATCCTGATTCAAGAACAAAACACATCAGTCAAAACCTATAGCTCTGATACAGGTTTCTCAACCGGAGGCGATCCCTAGTTCACTGAGCAACGTTTGTACTAACCGCTCCAAAGAAGGGTGAGCTACAAGCGATGCGCTCAGCACTGTACCTTCAAGGGCGACGGGACTGATAGAAATCATGTCGTGCGAAATAGCCCAGACGTCCGTACCCTCTTCTCCTGGTGGCAAAAGATTTTCATACGTAATCAGATAGTACCCATCCCTGCCACTATCTCCACATTCAATCGCATCGCATAACGGTACACGTCCCAACCTTGTTAGATAAATGCCCTTGATCTGGTTCAAAGGCAAATTAGGTACGTTTATGTTGAGCAAGGATCTTTGAGGTAATATCTTCATCTCCAATACTTTCACCATAGCCGACGCAACCTGACTGGCAGCACGAAAATCGAAATTCTCCTCAGCATCCACAGACACCGCTATCGATGGTATACCACGAAGATAGCCCTGTAAGGCAGCCCCCACAGTACCCGAGATAAGTATGTCTTCGCCCACATTAGCGCCATTGTTTATACCGGAGACCACCAAGTCTATCTCATCATCAACTAAAGCACTCAAGGCCATAATAACGCAATCGGACGGACTGCCCTTTACAGAATAGCACCTTGCGTCGCTCATACCACCAGCCCGGGGCCTTATCCTAGTGGCCTTTACGAGATTTTCTGTAGTTACCTTAGTACCCTGTCCCGGTGTGCCACGGTCCGGTGCCGCTATTATCACTTCGCCTACCATCTTGAGGCTGCCAGCCAATTCCCACAACCCTCTGGCATAGATTCCGTCATCGTTTGTTATAAGTATCTTCATAAGTTATAGCCTCAAATATCGATGTTAGAATATCCGCTAATAGTTGCCTAACCTAATCATTACTGACTCCGAGATGACTAGAGCCCCCTTAAAGATACAAAAACTATACCTAATAAACTGCCTCTATCATCTATGATTCAGCCCACAGCTCTACTTCAACTTAGATCTCCCACACTGGTCTGCTTTTCGTCAGACACACACTCAAAAATGCCGCTTCTAAATTATTACGTTTGACTGCCCCCGTATTTTAAGATCCGCCCGATTTAGGACACTCCTTTACTAACGATTGCTGATAGTAGCATGTTATGCGATATCATTCCCATTGCTGCCAAAGTCTACTCTTTAGCTAGTAGACACTATAGTATCAAGAAAAGCTAAAAAAACTACTTCTTAATACGGCGTATTTCCATGATAACCTTTGAGTTGTCTGGGCAACGCATATCCATCATATCAGGATATTCTCCGAACCCGGGGGGGAAACCACTGCCGTATTCAAGTATAAACAGGTAGGGGAAGATATCGTGATAGAAAAAGCCACACAAGCTACCCGAGTTCATGCAACTGACCTCCAGCTGGTCTCCTACCTTATGCCCGGCACTGCACGTTCCTCGTACAGACTTTATTGTACCAATCACCCGAAAATCAGCTTTTTCTGTCATATTACCCTTCAAAACAGTATAATCACTTTTTAGCTACATGTCAATCCAAGGTTGTGCGTCCCTACTTCATAATAGCAAAGATGCGCATTAAACTGGTGTGAATAACGAACCTACTTACTGTATTCAATCAGTGGTACTGTGGTCACACGAGATCTGCTAGGTCTTTACGAACGAGTCTGCTATGTTGTTCTGCGGTGTCTTTTGACGAACCTGCCCATCCGCTTTATCGCTTCTTCAATTTCGGATAAGGAGGCAGCATAGCAACAACGAATATGCCCCTCACCACAGTGACCAAAAGCCGACCCAGGAACTACAGCCACTTTCTCTTCCACTAACAGTTTCTCAGCAAATTCTTCTGAGGTCATACCAGTGACCTTTATAGATGGGAAGACGTAAAAGGCACCCCGAGGTTCAAAGCAAGATAAACCGATATCTCTTAATCCTCTTACCATAAATCTACGCCGCTGGTCATACTCGTTCACCATCGCTTTTACCACACTGTCTCCTCTCTTTAAAGCCTCGATAGCAGCAATCTGGCTTGTTATCGGAGCGCACATTGTGGTGTATTGACGAATCTTGGTCATGGCTTCGATGATTTCCTGGCTTGAAGCTGCATAACCGATCCGCCACCCAGTCATAGCATAGGCTTTTGAAAATCCGTCTAACAGAACAGTTCGCTCCTTCATACCAGGTAGACTGGCGAAGCAGGTATGTTCTACACCGTAAACTAGCTGCCCATAAACTTCGTCCGATATCACTAAAAGGTTGTGACGGTTAGCTAGTTCAGCAATCCGACCTGATTGTTCTTTCGACAAGACTGCCCCGGTAGGATTGCAGGGATAGTTGATTAAAATTGCCTTTGTTCTACGCGTAATCCTCCGCTCGATATCCTGAGCTGTTATATTGAAGCCGTCTTCCTCACTAGTAGGCACTTGAATAGGTGCCCCGCCAGCCAAGCTAACACAAGCGGGATAGGCAACATAGCAAGGGTCAGGCATGATGACTTCATCACCCGGATCGAGTATGGCTCTCATGGCGAGGTCAAGGCCTTCGCTAACACCAACGGTGATGAGAAGCTCATTATCTATGGTATAACTTACCCCATAACGCGACTCAAGGTATTTCGCCAGCTCCGCTCTTAGTTCAGGTAGACCATTATCAGACGTGTACACCGTGTAGCCTTTTTCCAGAGAGCAAATAGCAGCTTCCCGGATATTCAAAGGGGTAACGAAATCGGGCTCCCCAACGCCAAGTGATATTACTCCTTCCATTGAAGAAATTAAATCAAAAAATTTCCTAATGCCTGATGGCGGAATCGAGCTCACTTTTTCAGATATAAAGTTGTAGCTCAGTCTAGCATGCCCAGATATACTCTTAGACACAAAAACCTCCTACCCCTGAATTCCGGTTAAAGTTCCTATTAAAGTCCCACAGGCAAGGGCTTGACCGATGGCTACCCTTAAGAATTTTACCATGTTTGCCATACCATTTGAGGATAGGATGGATGATGCTTTCCCTTGCCGTATGCTCGAAAAGACCAATCCTAATTTAATTTGGCTGCTGTATTATTGACTAGCCTAGACTGAGTTCAGGTCGGAGTGAAAAGAACAATCAAAAGACACGCGCTATCATAGTTCCAACTGTTGAATCTCTTCGATTTCCTTTCTGAAGAGATCAACATAACTGTCAGGTAATCCACTCATATTAAAGAATCTTACATCTTCTACTTCGTCACCGCAAAGCAACTCCCCATCTGCCAGCTTGACTAAATATCCGAGTGCCAGCAGGTCTCCATAAATCTCTTCCTCTTCCACCTTGATAACCCCTACTAGCCTCACTATTTCACCACTGGCTCCGGTTTCTTCCTTCAGTTCCCTTAGACAAGCTTCTTCGGGTGTCTCTCCTATCTCAATAGCACCTGAAGGACAAGCCCACATCCCTTTTTTCGGCGCTATACCTCTCTTAATTAGCAGGAGTCTTCTGCCCCTAACCGCGATGGCAAATACTACCGGCAAAGGATTCTTGTAATCAACAAAATCACAGCTGGGGCAGTATTTTCTTTTTTTATGATCAATCAACCCTTTCTGAAGAGTTACTCCACAGAATGGGCAGTGGATGTATTCCTTAATCAACCCGCGCTCCCTTTTTCACCGAGCTGCCGTTTTTGTAGTGTTTCTTGCTGCAGCATCAATACCAGTGTTGCTCTGTGTCACGAGATCGAGACACTCATCTCTTTGTGCAAGTTAATCGCAATGAAATGTTACACCCCCCGTTCAGATTTAGCAAGACCGCGAACAATAAGACGGTCCTCAGGTTTCCGGGTGCTTCTTACCTTAATACTAATACTGGTATTACATTAACTGCAAGTAAAAAGCTCCGAAAAACGGCATCAATGCCCTAGAGCAAGTGGAGTTTAGCAGCACTTCCAGTTTGTGTATTTCCCTGTCAATTACAAGTGGGCAAATGTGGTAAATGTCAAGGGAAAGAATGGTACAGCGTCTACAACAAATTAACCATACAAACTTTTCCAGAATTGCACTTTTCATGCAATCGTGTGCTTAGGAACACAACAGAGACCCAATGGGTAATATGCCCCGACTACTGCCCTTTGAACTTAGGTGCACGTTTCTCAACGAAGGCGGCGATACCCTCATAGGTGTCCGAGGTGTGGGCCATACTGGCCATGGCCTGGCTCTCGTGTTCCATCTGCGTTTCTAACATCTCGGTCCACCCAATATGCAATAACCGCTTTGACATCCCAAGTGCCTTGGTTGCGCCGGATGCGAGTTGATTTGCAAGCACCTCCGCCTGCGGAAGAAGCTCTGAGTCTGGCACTACTTGGGTGACGATGCCCAAATCAAGCGCCTCATGCGCAGACACCTGACGGTTGGTCAAAATCAGTTCAATAGCCCGCCTAAGGCCCACTATACGAGGTAAGAAGTATGTGAGAGACCCATCTGGTGTTAGTCCGGCTCGGGTGTACGCTACGACGAAGCGTGCGGACTCAGCAGCAAGCACAATGTCTCCAGCGCAGGCAAGACTCATTCCCGCTCCCGCAGCAACCCCGTTTACCGCCACCACCACCGGTGCATCCATGCGTGTTAAGCGTGATACAGCGGCATGTAAGTAGGTGGTAATCTCCTTCAAGTAATACGGCAAATTCTCGTTATCGCGAGGCATAGCTTTTAAATCACCGCCCGGACAAAATGTGTTTCCCCGCCCAGTGATTATGATAGCTCGAACCACCGGATCCTCGCTGCAGCGCAGTGCGATGTGCATAAGCTCTTTGGCCATGTCCAAGTTGATCGAGTTGTTCACCTCAGGCCGGTTCAGAATGATTTGAGCAACGGCATCTCGGACGTCAAAAAGAAGAGTAGTATACTGCATATTTATGATCACTCCTTTACTTATTAGTGCGATAAAGCCCGACTCCCGCCTTTAATGTAAAAAAGCATAATACCTGAAATACAGAACTAATTCAACGTGAGGCAGTCTCTTCCTGTTAAAAAAAATTCAAAAGTGGACTGTTTAAAGTTGAAAACTGGACTGTTAAAGGCTGAAAAGTGGACTCTGGTACATTCCTCCAAAAAGGGAGGAGGCGAATGGCCCAGGTTCACAAACGGTTGACTACTGAGCAAGTAAAAGTGTTGTTGAAAGGGTACTGCCAGGGATTGTTAGACAGGTCAGCAATTGAGGAAGTTTTGGGCATTGGTAGATCCAGGTTATTTGCCCTTTTAAAGGAGTATCGCTATAACCCGGATAGGTTTTCCATCACCTATCAAAGGCGGAGCCGCCCCAGGCTCCCATCTCGCGTAGAGGCGGAAATTGAGAAGGAGCTCATGTTAGATAAGAATCTGATTGATGACACTACGCTCCCCATCACCGACTACAACTACGCAGCTATCAGAGACCGCTTGGCTAAACGAGGAGTTACAGTCTCTTCGCCTACTATCA
>VGNY01000117.1 GCA_016865895.1 Chloroflexota bacterium
CGATTGTGGACTTGTCAGCTTCATTTCAGCTATACCACCACAAGCCCTCAAGGCTTTTATCAGGTAGTTTCCAGCTACAGCTATCTTTGCCTCTCCACTGGTTTCGGCTGATATTGCCATTAAGCCTCTATCCTCTTTAGCCTCGATAGTAACCTTGTTATCGGCTACGGTTAAGGTTAAAGGTCTATACAGCCCTTTGGTGTTATCGTCAAACCAGATAGCCAACAGGCTTTGACAAGCCTTGACCATCTCTTTGGTGTCAAAGCTAGCTGTAGCGATAAAATCGCTGGGAAATACCTTGCCATAATCAGGATAGCTACCCTCTTGGCTTGGCAAGCTATACTTGATTAGCTCGGTATCAACGACTAGCGACTTGGCAAGCCCCGATACATCGGGGTCGCCGTCTGGCTTCTGCTCGAAGCTAACCTTAACTCTCTTGGCTTTCCTTAAGGCTGGTATCAAGCCTTTAACATCGTCTCGATTTATTAAGGCTTCAGCCTCTCCAGCCTCGAAGTCAAGGCTAATCTCTCCCAGCGTAAAGCCATCGGCAGCTATCAAGGTTAGCTTGTCGTCTTTTTGGACTACCTTGACGCATTGGAGAATTGGTCTAGCGTCGTCGGCATCGGTAAACGGTAGCACCCTTGACAAGGCATCGGCTAGCTCGTTACCGCCGAGATTAGGCATAACAGCGTAGCTTGGGCTTACTCGGACTTGGCAGAAGGTAAGGGGCGTCTTATCCTTTAGCCAAGCTCCATCTGTGATATAGCTTTGATGATTGCCACAGCCTACCTTTAAGCCTTTGCCGTTAGCCTGCAAACCGCTAGCACTACCGTTGGCGGGTATAACCTTGACCACGTTACCGCCCGCCAGAGCTTTAAGGTAGCTCAAAAAGCCTTTCCTGCCTATAGTGGTTTCGCTGTCGAATAGCATCACCCTTTCGGCAGTTGCTCTAGAGAGAGCACTTACAAGCCTTTCCTTATGGCACACAAAGCCATCGCCAGAACGCTTGCCTTCGATATTAAGTTGTTCCGTCTTAAATCACCTCCCTTGTTTCAGACGCCTGACGGTGAAGCGCCATTAGTATTAAGGCTACTGGCTACTCCGCTAACCGCTGGCAGTAGCTCCCGCCTCTACCTATATAGTTCCAAAAGAGGGTTGAAATTGGACATCATGCCAAAGCTATCTGATGCTTTTTAAGCTCTTTTTGCCGATAACGCTCTAGGTATTTGTAGTCGCTCCATTTCAGAGGCTTGCCAGCATACCTCTTATAAGCAATTCTAACCAATGCCTTTGGACAGCCTAACAGCCACCGCTTGGCATCAAGCCAAGCCTCTAGGTCAATAGCTCTATCATCGGCTAGTGTCTGCCAAAGCTCGGCTGTGTCTCCGTCTCCATCTGATAGCTCACCGTTGAGACTTAAGATAGTTGGCTTCCGCATCAAGTCTCGCCAGTAAGCCATGACAGTATAGCTGGCTACTCTGACCATAGCGCCTTCGGTAAAGGGCTTATGACCGTTGTTAGAGGCTACTTCGGCAAGCCTTAAAATGATGTCCTGTCTCAAGTCCTCTCTATCGGCTGCCTTCGCCTTGTGTTGAAACTTGTCGGCTATCTCGATATACTTTTGCCAGTCTAGCTCCATCATGCCTCCATTCGAGGCAAGGCTAGATTTCCCTAGCTGGTGTCGGCTGGCTAGGGATTTATATTGCCTTGCCTTGTAGTGAAGGCAAGCGCTCTGGCTTCAAGCCTGTTCAGTTGTTAAGGTGCTTTAGCTCGGTTCAGCCACAGCCAGATAAAGTAGCTTGCTCCGTCTTGTGGCTTGTCTCTGCCGTCTTGGAGTATTCGGCTTACCTCGGCTTTAACCTCGTCGAGGCTTACCTTATAGCCAAGCCGATTAAGCCAGTCGGCGAATAGCTCATAGCTATCAGGCTGATAGCGGTATAGCTTCGCCTCTAATGCTACCTGTCTCCAGCTTGTTGCCATACCTTTGCCTTTACGTTTGTTTAGCTTCAGTATGTAACAAAATGAGCTAAAGTAAAATAAGAAAATGAACCTTCATAGCCTCCCCCTCCTCGGCTCTTGCGCTTCAGTTTGTTGACAAAAAAGAAAAGCCCCTGGTGTACCCAAGGGCTTTATGTAGGTGGATAATTATGGCGGGTAGCTAGCTTTTCCTTGTTTTTCTAGGGCGTCCTCGTTTGCCGCCGGTGATATACTTACGTTTTTTCCTTAGCTGTCTCAGATGCTCTCTATCCCATCGTTCACCATAGAGGGTGAAAAGTGGGTTTGACCAAGCAGCGTCGCCCGCTTCCTTGCCCGCTTTGGTCAGGCGGAAATATATTCTCGGTGGCCCTGGCGGATAATGGTCCTGAAACTGGGATACCTCTTCCTTGCCGGTGGGCTCCACCCAGCCAAGCCTTTGAAGGTTGGAGAAATAGACCACAAAAGGGTGAAAGCGGCACAAGCTTCACCATCTCCTGCCGCACTGCACTGTCCTTGAAGTGAAACACTTCCGTCAATTGCTTGAAGCTATAGCCACGTTCAAGGTAAACTCTTATCTCCTCGGCAATGCTCTCATCATCCTGCGCTGGCTGAGTCTCTTGCTTGCCCTGTGACAAAGCTGCTTGTTCCTTCACCTCTATTGGCTGAGGTTCCTGCGTTACCTGCACCAAGGCCGCTGGCTCTGTTGGCTGGGATTCCTGTGCTTCTGTAGGATTGGTGACTTATTGGTGGGCATGGGACGTATACCTGCCCAAAGCAGCCCAGGGTTTAAACTTTCTGCCGCATATCTTACACGTCAACATCCGATCAAATCCTTTCAGTAACTTTGCTCAGTGGTATTTACTAGCCGTATTTACCGAGTGAATACGTGCCAGTAAATACGCATCCAGTAAATACGTGTCCCTCTTTTTCTCATACCCTTCCCCGCGGGGGTCATCCACTGCCCCTGACCTCTATGATAGCACCTACCAGTGGGTCACCCTTCTGCTGCAAAACTATGTCGTGACAGCCAATCTCTTATCGCAAGGAGATGCCGCGGATTCACATCGTCGTGGAACAGCAGTTGTTCCAGGTCGAAGCAGTTCTCACAGGGGCCAAGGTGAATCACCGGCTTACCTTCTCTGGTCCAGATATCTAATGCCTGCTCAATGGTCATCCCCAGGGTTTGCGAAACCTTGTCCTGTTCCATTTGTGCCCCAGCCTCCTGATTTAATAACTGCACCACGAGCGCCAAATATTCCAGGTCAACATCGTCTGAGAAGAAGCTCTCCAGGTCAGCTAATATATCTCCCAGCTTGATCTCGATCTGTGGCTGGCCTAGCTTCTGCCATAGCTTAATGAGCTTCTCTGCGGCAACTGGTGTGCCATCAAATAGGAAATAGTCGACCTCAGCATCTTCATCACCCCCCACAGAACTGCCCATCAGTATTTGAATCTGCGGCTGAAGCTGAGGTAGCGGTTGGGCGGTTTTTTGGGGGTGCTCTGGGGCATCTTCCGATAGATCGAGCCCCCAGCAAAATTTGAGCGTAGCCAGCAATTGTTGTTCCACAATAACGACCCTGGTGCCATCAGGCAGGAAATAGTCGAACTTTTCACCTTCTCCACCACCCACAAAAGTGTCCAAAGTGTCCTTCTGTATCTGTTTCAAATTGGACACTTCTTCAGACATTTCCAAGGACACTTTGAACACTTCGGACACTTTTTTCAGGGGCTCCAGAGTTTCTTCTGGAAATTCCAACCCCCAACGCACCTTAAGCGTGGCCAACAACCGGCGGTCAACTATAATAACTCCAGCCCTGCCTTTGCGTCATCAATTATTAAGCATATATGTTGTTATGAATTGCTGAATTTTCACTATGGAGCGTATTTTTCTATTAAAGGTGGTACAGTTGTTTTCAGGAAGTTGACGTGTTGAATCTTAGGTGCTTGAGAGGCCTGAGGTTTGAGCAAAGGTTGCCACTGAGGTAAGTAGAGGTAAATGGTGGTATCTCTAATTCGTATATCGCCCAGCTAAGAAGGTGTCGGAAAAGACCGCCAGGGACGGACATATTCAAGAAGCTGGCTTGGGTGTATAATGTGCCGGTAAGGGGCATCTGGTATTATCACGATCTTTATTGGATAGCACTATAAATAGAAAGAGAGTTTACAAGGTAGCGCTAGTGGTAACTCTCCTTCAGGATAAGAAACTGCTGCAGCCGCAGATCGAACGGACAAATCCGGTTATTATTGACAGTTTTCACCACCACTTGTAAGTAAATATTGGGAGGACGAAATGAATAGTGAACAAAAGAGAGCAGCCATTTATGCCAGGGTGTCATCAGAAAAACAGGACACCGACCTCTCTATCTCTGCACAGCTGAAGGCCATCAGAGAGTATGCGGCACGAAACAACTATCATGTGGTCAGGGAATTTGTCGACGAAGCTGAAAGCGGCAAAACGGCAGCGCGCCCTGCCTTCCGGGAGATGGTATCCATGGCCCGCCGACCTCAGAAGCCCTTTGACCTCATCCTGGTGTGGAAATATTCTCGCTTTGCTCGCAGCCGTGAGGACTCAATAGTCTACAAGACCATGCTGCGAAAGAACAGTGTGCAGGTAATCTCTATCACTGAACCTTTCGAGGATACTCCCACTGGTCGGCTCCTTGAGGCCATGATTGAAAGCTTGGATGAATTCTACTCAGCTAACCTGGGGGAAGAGGTTACCAGGGGAATGAGAGAAAGCGCCTCCCGTGGCTTTTATCTCTCCAGCAGCCCGCCCTATGGCTACCGCAAGGTGAAGGTAAAGGATGGCGATAAGGAACGACCCAAACTTGAGATCGATACCCATCGGGCTGCAACTGTAGCTTCCATTTTCAAAGGTGTAATCCAAGGTAAAGGGCTTAAGGAAATAGTAAAGGAGTTGAACTCGAGTGGAATCGCGGCTCCTAAAGGAAGAAGCTGGGGAAAGACCTCGATACACATGATCCTAACCAACGAGGCATACACCGGTGCCCTCATCTGGGGCCGGAATAGCAAACGTAATTTAAGTCCGATTCGGGTGGAGAATGCCTGGCCGGCCATAGTGAACAGGGAGACTTTTGATAAGGTTCAGGCTCAACTCAAAGACCGGGCGCCGGCTCAACTTAATCCCCGACGGGCTGCTAGTCCATATCTTCTAAGCGGCATTGCCAGATGTGGACATTGTGGCAAAGCCCTTATTGGCCAGGAGGCTAAGGGAGGACAATTTTCTTACTAGTTTGTGGCACCTTGCTTAAGAAAGGGGCTGGCTCCTGCCAGGCTCATTACCTCAATAGCCGGAAATTTGAAGGATTGGTGGTGGGTAAAATAAAGGAGCATATCCTGACCGAGGAGAATCTAAAAGAGCTGGTTCGTCTGGTCAACGAGGAGATGGATAGCGCCTCTAGTGAATATCAAGATGAGTTGGATACCATTTCGGGCGAGGTGGTTGATATAAACCATCGTCTGGAGAGATTGTATGATGCCTTGGAAACAGGGAAAATAGGCCTGGAAGACGTAGCACCTCGTATCCAGCAATTGCGACATCGTCAGCAGCAGCAGCAAGCTAGAAAATGGGAACTTGAGGCTCTTTTGTCGAATAGGCGAGTTGAGTTAGCCAATCTGGAAACGGTGACACAGTATGTGGCTGACCTGCGTAACTTGCTTAATGAGAGCTCCTTAACAGAGAGGAAAGCTTTTATTAGGAGCTTTGTTAAAGAAGTGCAGGTAACGGGTGACGAAGTGCTGTTAACCTATACTATGCCACTCCCACCACAAGGGATATCTCAGGAGAGGGTTGGAGTTCTTTGTTCCGTACAGCGTGGTGGGGCGTAGTGTCATCAATCAGATTCTTATCTAACATGAGCTCCTTCTCAATTTCCGCCTCTACGCGAGATGGGAGCCTGGGGCGGCTCCGCCTTTGATAGGTGATGGAAAACCTATCCGGGTTATAGCG
>VGNY01000118.1 GCA_016865895.1 Chloroflexota bacterium
TTTGTCACCGGCTGTCGTTTATCAGGTTAATTTTCCACCCTTTATCAAGTTAAATTGCCACCCTTTTTCTCAAGTTAATTGACCACCTCAGGTGCACCTCTGAGCATAGTATCACATGTTAACCACCTCCTTTTCAAGGGCTTTGTCGGGACGAAGTAATGCCCGGTAGCTCTTACCGGTCAGAGTAATGACATGAGAGCAGCTGATTAGTCGGTCGAGCGCACTCTCTGCTATGACCGGGTTGGGGAACAAGGGGTACCAGTCTTTGGGAGAGCGGTTAGCTGTGACTACCATGGAGTCGTTTCGATAGCGCCGGTCAATAAGCTCGTAGAGATCCTCAGCCTGGAAGGTGCTCAGTTCTTTGAGGGCAAAATCGTCAAGGATAAGCAACTGGGGTTTGAGATAGCGACGCAGCCTGTCCTCCCAGGTACCATCAGCTCTTCCACCTCCCAGGTCAGATAGAAGACGGTTGGCTTTGCTGAAGAGCACGCGGTAGCCCAGGCGGCAGGCCTGGTGTCCTAAAGCCTGAGCAAGATGAGTCTTTCCCACACCCACAGGGCCACATAGAATTATGGACTCCTTCTTTTCTATGAAGTGGCAGGTGGCCAGGTCATGAATATACTGGGATGGCACCTTGGGATTGAAGGTAAAGTCGAATTCCTCTAGACTCTTTTGTTCTTCGAAGCGGGCTTTGGCAATCCGGCTGGAGAGCCTCTTATTGTTCCGGTATTGCCCTTCATCTTCGAGGAGCATCTCCAGGAAATGGATAAAGCCCAGGTTATCCTTCTGGGCCTGGCCAAGCCGTAAGTTCAGTGTATCCAGCATTCCATTTAATTTAAGCGACCTCAATTTTGCCTCTAACTGATGAATATCAGCCATTTGTTTTTCCTCCTTTAACTTTTGATGCTCCAGAACAGTTCATCGGGTCCGCGCAGGAAAGCCCGAGATGGTTTCGGCGGCTCGAATAGAAGGGGCTGCCTGTCCAATCCCCGTTCCAGAATAGTTTTCACCGTGCGATAGGCAGGGTCGCCAAAGGCGTTGGCCCTGGCGCAGGCTGCTTCCAGCCTGTCCTTGCCATATTTTTCTGACATTTTCAGGATTCCCCGACACTGGCGCAGATAATAAAAAGCATGCTTTTCCAGAAGCGCATCAATGGTCTCCCCAGTTGACCTTCCTACCAGGCTCGCCTGTGAACGGTACCACTGGGGAGTTCTCTGGTAGAAAGCAGACTTCTCCGGCGGATAATCATTCCAGTCGGTGACCTTTTCACCCTTACCGCCTCTCCGGTGCGTCTTTATCAGGTCCCAGTCCAGATAGAATTCCACCACCTTGGACCTCACCCTGGCCCACACAGTCTTTCCCCTGTGCTGATAAGGAATGGTATAAAGGGCGCCTTTCACCTGGGCGCGGCAGTCATGGGCTACTATGGCCTGACACCAGCTCACCATTTCGAAGGGAGTTTCCGGCAGGGGCTTGAGCTCCTTTTGTTCGACCAAGCGAAAGAGGGTTAAAGGCTGCTGGTGAGTAGTGCCATGCTCCCTCGTGCCAGCCACCCTGAGGCACCACTCTGCAGCCTGCCTGTTGATTTCTTCCAGGCTGGTGAAATTCCTCCCGGACCAGAAGCTATCTCTGATATACGGGATCATTCTTTCGATCCGTGGTTTATCCTTTGCCTTCCCACTCCGGGCCGGGTCAATAATGACATCATAGTGATGAGCCAGTTCGTCGTAGCTGCGATTAAATTTAGGGTCATAGAGATCAGCCTTGATAATGCCGGCCTTCAAATTATCCGGGACTATCCTTCTGGGCGCCCCGCCAAAGAAGTCGAAAGCCAGGACATGACACCTTAGCCACTCCTGCTCGCCCATCCTGTTTACCACGCAGACAAACATATGCCGGCTATGGGAGAGTATCAGAGCGAAGGCCCAGAGCTTGATCCTTTTGCCGTTTACCGGGTCCTGCCACAAGCCCAGGTAGCCAAAGTCTATCTGTGCCTCTTCACCAGGAGGTGGGTCGTCCCTTCTTATTGTTATAGGAAGGGGCTTTTTCCACGCATCGGCAAGGAAGCAGCTCAAATAGCGGTAAAAGCTGGGCAGGGAAACCCTAATTTTCTTGTCCTCGCACAGCCTTCGCCATATCGTGGCCGGTTTGGTGGCAGCCAGAGCCTCCCTGATTTCATCCTGGTAGGGAAGCAGCAGGACAAACACCTCCGACCGTGTTGACGGATCAGGCGGTTTGGGAATCACCTCTTTCAGGAATGCCTTCCATCCTTGAGGTGGTGTGGGGTCACCTTGATGATAACCCCTTGCCTCGGCGGCATAGACGTATTTGCGGACTGTCGGGCGACATACACCCAGACTTCTGGAGACGGCGCTGATGCTTCTTCCTGCTTGCCAATGTTCAAGAATTTCAGCGATATCTCGCACTGTGAACCTCCTTTTTGCCATAGGCTCAACCTCCTTTCGTTAGTCTAAGCCTATGGTGCCGTATTTAAGGTCCCAGTGCACCCAAGGAGGTAATTAGTCTGAGATCAGGGGGTGGCAATTTCCTTTGAGAATTGGGGTGGAAAATTAGGTTGAGAATTTTATGCTAAAACTGGCAATTTACCTTGAGAATCTACATTATATCAGCAGAGCTGTAAATAGACAACTATAAACTTTACTTCCATTACCGTATTGCGTCAAATTAAACTGTTACCGAAGCCCTCCTGGTTGCGTCATAATTACGGTTACCCAAATTAGCGGGGTGTTGAGCCAATGTCCATAGCTGTTCCAGGTTCGAGTTTATCTGCTTGAGGAGCTTAACCGGGTTTAGTCCGTGATAAGTGGCTGCCAGTTCAGTCTTCTTAGCCTCAGTGAGTGCACCCGACCGCATCAGGCGCTGGTACGGGGTCTGAGCAGTATCATAGACCTTGTATACCTTCGCCCCGTGTCTGGTCTTGGAGACAAGCTTCATAGTCGGCTGGAAGAAATTAATATATAACCGTACCAGGTCATACACCCTTCCCAGACACTCAAACGAGGCTTTAGAGGCATACCGGTCATAACCTACCAGGCGACGTACCACATTACCGTTTTTCTGCTCCACGTGACAGCTATCATTCTTCTTGTAGGAACGAGACCGGGTGAAGGTAATCTTCTCATCACGGCAGTATTTGTAGAAGCACTGATTGATGAACTCGCTGCCATTGTCCGAGTCTATACCGAGGAGCGGGAAGGGAAGACGCTGCCGCATGTGGTGTACCGCCTGACGTACCCGCTCCTGCCATTTACCCCATACTGGTCGGCATTCCGTCCAGCCGCTGGCAACGTCCACAGCACAGAGGGTGCTCAGGTAAAAACCTTCGGCGCTCTCACCACAATGAGCCACCAGGTCTGTTTCCATGAATCCGGGACGGTCATCTTCCCAATCGGCAAAGGTCCTGATAGGTATGGCACTCTTTAAGAGACTTCCTGGTCTGGTAGTCGAAAGCGGCTTCCGGCCACCAAGCTTGCGATAGGGTCGTAACAACCGGTCTATAGTTGAGGGGCTGATACGGCAAAGTTGTGTCTCCAGTGAGGCATCAATCCGCTGCTCACCGTGTTGCCTGAGCACTCTCGCCATCTCCGGTATGAATGGCTTAAGGCGCTTGGAGCATAGCCGGTCACTGGCTTCCCAGACATCCCTCAGTGCCTCGGTCACTTCTCGGGCGTATTTACGCTTGCGACCACGCCGTCTGGCAGAAGTAAGCCGTTTTACTCGATTTAATAATCTGATGGCTGCCTTACGATGAAAACCTGTCACTTGCGTGAACTCATCCAATATTTTGCCTTTTTCTTCTTTCGTTGCCTTGCAATACCTTGGCCTGAGTGCCTGTGCATATTCCAATATACTGTGTCGTGTCACCTCTCCTCCTATTACTCTTTGGTAACACTAATTTTGACGCAACTACTCCCCTTTCGGTAACTTTTATTATGAGTCAACCTTGATTCGCCATCAAAAATAGTAGCGAGAACCTCCTTGGTGCGTAGCGCAAAGCTAAGCTATAATGCGAGTAAGATAAAAAACTATCACCAAAGAGGTGAGTAAATGATGGCACAAGGAATCCTACCGTTTCGCTATGAATGTGAGCCCACTGCCTCGGGAATGACAGCGCTGGCGGGCTTGCCCCCTTACCTGGAGCTGGCTGTAGTGTCCGGCTTGATTAACTCCATCCGCCGCCACCTGCAGGTGTGTTCCGGTAAGAAGCAGGGGTGGACGGATACCCAGATTGTCATGGCGCTGGTGTTACTCAACGTCGCCGGCGGGGATTGTGTGGATGACCTACGCATACTGGAGAAGGACGATGGCTTCACTCGGGTGCTACGTCAGGTGGAGATGCACGGCCTCCGGCGCAAAGAGCGGCGAGAACAAGAGCAGCGCTGGCGGAAGGAGCGAAAACGGGCAGTCCCCTCGCCATCGGCAGTCTTCCGGTATCTGGCAGCCTTCGATAATCCAGCAGAGGAGGCAAAACGGGCAGATAGGCATGCTTTTATCCCAGCGCCGAATGAGCATCTACAGGCGTTGGGTCGGGTGAACGGGGACTTTCTCCGGTTTGTGCAGCGGAAGTCACCGCAGCAGGAGGCTACACTAGACCAGGATACCAGCCTGGTGGAGACCTACAAACAGGAGGCACTGTATGGCTACCTGGGGGACAAGACCTATCAGCCGATGACGACATACTGGGCGGAGCAGGACATGGTGGCGCATTCCGAATTTCGCGATGGGAATGTGCCCGCCAACTATCAGAATCTGCGGGTATTAAAGGAGGCGCTAGCGGTGTTGCCGGAGGGAGTAGTGAAAGTCTACTTCCGTGGCGATACGGCGGCAAATCAGAAAGAGTTGCTGCGCTACTGTGCTGAGGGAAAGAGCGAGCGGTTCGGAGTCATCGAGTTTGCTGTGGGGGTAGATGTGACCGCCGAGTTCAAGCGTGCTGTGGCCGAGGTCGAGGAAGGGGAATGGCAGCCACTGGAACGGGAGGTTGATGGGAAGAGGGTCAAGACAGAGCAGGAGTGGGCGGAGGTATGCTTCGTACCCAATTGGACAGCGTACAAAAAGGATGGCCCTACCTATCACTATCTAGCCATTCGCGAGTTGCTGAAGCAAGCAGAACTCCCGGGACTACAAACCCAGCTTCCCTTCCCCAGCATGAGCTTTGGCGAGAGGCAGTACAAAGTATTTGGTCTGGTGACTAACCGGAATATCCCGGGGGACAAGCTTATCTGGTGGCATCGAGGGCGGTGTGGCAAAGGGGAGGAGATACACAAGGTCATGAAGGATGACTTAGCTGGTGGTCATCTGCCCTCCTACCGCTTCGGTGCTAACGCTGCTTGGTGGGGCATGACAGTCTTCGCCTTTAACCGGAATTCCTTAATGAAGCGCCTGGTGTTGCCCGAGGGATGGTCCCCCAAACGGCTGAAAGCAATCCGGTTTGGGTTTATTAACCTAGCTGGTCGGGTGATAAGCCGTGCCCGGCAGCTAATTATCCGCCTCAGCGGAGGCCACCCGGCATACGAACTACTCATAGAAGTGCGGCGGCGAATGAGAACCCTCTGTGCCATAGGCGAGTCTATCCTTTTAGTTGCTGGGTCACCATGAAGCTCCAATAGGCAAGGCAGAGAACGAGGAAGGAACGGACTCTGACAGCATAGTAGGCCGCTGAGGGGAAGTAATGTCCTCCTCAAGGACCAAAGGCCCTCATCCTGCCTCAGTGGAAGGTAGAAAGTGTAGGGATTTCCTCAGGCAAGGCCTCGAAACATTACGCAAGCCCCCAAATTTAGTCCCGAAAAGGCACAGTACACCTAAAATTGGGGGGAACGATAATCAGATGGTGGATTTTGGTCAACGCGTACTGCGTGTTGCGTCAAATTAAACTGTTACCGAAGCCCTCCTGGTT
>VGNY01000119.1 GCA_016865895.1 Chloroflexota bacterium
TGTCAGCGTATACTTCTTGGGAAACCGGTGCCTTCTGTATCGTACCTTCCTCAATTGCCCCCTTTGATTGTATTCTCGTATCAGTCTTGATACCTGTGCCCGGGAATAGCCGCTCACTTTCTCTATACACCGCCGAATCACCCCTTTATCAGCTCTCTTAAGCTGATAATACTTGAACCGTATCAGCACTGTCTGTATCCACTGGTATCTTTCTTCAACCGATACCCCTTCAAACCTAAGTGTCTCGCTCCCGTTCAAAAACTGTTTGGCCTGTTCTATTGTGGTTAGCTTCTCATCGTTCATGATCAGTTGCATGTCCCAATCATAAATGAGTTGCCTGTTTCAGGCTCACCTTGCATCAGAAATCGGTGCTCCCTCCAGGCTCATCTTGTATTGGAAGAGACTGGTAATTTACTTAATACCCAGACAACAAGTATAATAATCAGCCAACTCAAAATGAATAACCTATCAGTATCCAAGCTCCCGAGGCGTATCGAGGGGCTAAATGAACTAGCCTATAACTTATGGTGGAGTTGGCATATAACAGCACGGGAACTGTTCAAAGCATTAGATACCCCGCTCTGGAAAGCTACGGGCCATAACCCAGTCAAGCTACTGCAGCAGATTGCTCCCCATCGCTTAATAGCAGCCGCTCAAGACCCCGTTTTCCTCAAGAAATATGATTCTGTCATGGACGATTTCAAAACCGCGATATCAGGCAATAGTACATGGTTCAATACACAGCATCCACAGATAGCACAGAAGACTATAGCGTATTTTTCACTGGAATTTGCCATCCATAACTCACTTCCTCTTTATGCCGGCGGACTCGGTGTCTTGGCAGGTGACTATTGCAAGGAGGCAAGTGACCTCGGGTTACCCCTGGTGGGTGTAGGGTTTATGTATCCCCAGGGCTACTTCCACCAGCATGTCTCGGCTGACGGCTGGCAAGAAGAGGTTTATGAGCAGTTAAACTTCGCTGAGACACCTATCAGTCCAGTACTTACTGCTCAGGGACAACCGATTAAAGTGGAAGTGCCATTGGATATGAGGTCGGTTTGGATTACTGTGTGGCAGGTGAATGTCGGGCGGGTGAAGCTCTATTTATTGGACACTAATGTCGAAGATAATTCACCACCTGACCGCGAGCTTTCAGCCCGTCTCTATGCTGGCGACCAAGAAATGCGATTACAGCAGCAAATCATCATAGGTATTGGCGGCATTCGCATTCTCCGAGCACTCAGCATCGACCCGGTTATATGGCATGCTAATGAGGGATATACCGCCTTCATCATGTTAGAACGTGCACGAGAATTGGTAGCAAAGGGTCTCGATTTCACCGAAGCTGCTAACAAGGTGCGAGCTACAACTATCTTTACTATTCACACAATGACATCGGCTAGCAGCGATGTCTATTCTTCTGACTTAATAGAGAAGTATTTTCACCGCTACTGGAGCTATCTTGGACTGGACAGAGAGGCATTCCTGAAGCTGGGCATGCAACGGGCAGATGATTCGGTTTTTAATGCGACTGCATTGGGCCTGCGCCTGGCAAACTACCGAAACGGCGTCAGCCAACTCCACGGTGGAGTATGCCGTCGGCTGTGGAATTTACTATGGCCAGACAGAGAAGAAAAAGACGTGCCTATCAGTTCAGTGACCAACGGCATCCATGTCCCCACCTGGATAGCGCCACAGGCAGCTAGACTTTATGAAAACTATCTGGGTCATGACTGGCTGAAAAGTCACGATGCCCCAGCTTTATGGGAACATGTGCCGGATATTCCAGACGAGGCGATATGGGCAATACATCGATGGTTAAAGAGCAAGCTCATCAGTTCGGTAAAAGAACGAGCTCGAAAACGCTGGGCTGAAGACCATGTAGAGCCAGCTCAGGCATTAGCTATGGGGGGATTGCTAGACACAGAAGCGCTTACTCTTGCCTTCTGCCGCCGTTTCACCGGTTACAAACGAGCCACACTTATTTTGCAAGATGTTGACCGCCTAAAGCGCATACTTGGGAACGAATTACAACCAGTCCAGATAGTATTTGCCGGCAAGGCACACCCCAATGACAAGCGCGGAAAACAGCTCATCCAAGAAATATACGATGCGGCCAAAGACCCTACATTCGGCGGTAGAATCACCTTTATTGAGGATTACGATATGCACATGGCACGTTATCTTGTCCATGGTGCCGATGTCTGGATTAACACCCCCCTTCCGCTTCATGAAGCCAGCGGTACCAGCGGACAGAAGGCAGCCCTTAATGGAGTGCTACATCTTAGTGTGCTTGACGGCTGGTGGTATGAAGGTTACAACGGCAGCAACGGGTGGGCAATCCACAACAACCCTGGGATGTTTGATTCACCAGAACAGGACAAGGCAGATGCCGAAGACCTCTACCGCCTATTAGAAGAGAAAGTCATTCCTCTTTACTATGACCGCGACATCAATGGCATACCTCATAATTGGATCCGGGTAATCAAGGAAGCCATACGCTCAAACGCACCGTTGTTCAGCGCCCGGCGCATGGCAAAAGAATATACCGAACAAATGTATCTACCGGCAGCCAAAGCCAGCGAGTAGCTTTATACACTAGCTAGTTTTTCAAAAGCGAGCTAGTTAAATTGCTTTACATGAGCGTCCATGCGCCACCATCTAGGTAGATGACATGGCCAGAAATATAGCTCCCTTCGTCCGAACAGAGAAAGGCACAGAGATTACCCACATCGGCAGGTTGACAGACACGCCCAAAAGGCATCCTACTATAAATCGCCTTGATATCTTCGCCAGTAGTCGCCTTAACCAGACGGCTTCCCATCTCCGTCTCCACCAGACCTAAGGCAATAACGTTGACCCGAATATTGTTGGCCAATTCCTCCTTAGCCAGAACCTTAGCCATAACTTCTAAAGCTGCTTTCGCCATAGCATAAGGACCGTGCCCAGGCAGGCAATGAACCGCGCCCATAGAAGAAATAAAATGAATATCACCTCGTTTCTGTTTCCGCATAGAAGGCAGCACGGATTGAACAAAATGAAAGGCTCCGAAAACATGGACATTCATCACCCGATGTACTTCATCAACATCAGTGTCAATGATATGCTTTCCCCTTGAAGCAATGCCAGCATTATTGACTAAAATGTCTATCTTCCCAAATGCCTCAAACGTCTTGTCAACCACCTCCTTGACCTTATCATAATCTGTGACATCAGCTTGGAAAGACAAGGCTCTCCCGCCCATTGCCTCTATTTCAGCGACAGTATTTCTAGCTGCGCCTTCATCATGTCTGAAACATATGACTATATCAGCCCCAGCCTTAGCTAGGGCCAAGCTAATCCCCCTCCCAATCCCCCTGGAACCACCCGTGACTATGGCAACTCTTCCCTCTAGATTCATCTCCGTCTCCTTTCCGTCTGGTCTAAACAAGCGGCATGCCTTCCATCGGCTTGCCTGATTATACACCCAGCCGAAACGAAAGGGAACACATCCAAATGTAACAAATTAAAATTAGGACTAGATAGAATGAGAAAAACCCCAGTGGCCTGTTAAGCAATCACTATCTGAGCCGCAGAGGACTCGAACTTGTAACTTGGTGATTAAGAGTCGCAAACCCAACGTTCCACCGAATGCCACCAGATAGCATAAAGCATCGCCCAGTGTTGGGACAAGCCGCTTTTTGTATTTAGGAATGCCACTCCGTCCTGGGGCGTATCAAAGAGGTTGTCGGCAAAATGTCGGCACAAACAAGGTAACAACCAAGAGGACAATACTTTCATGACAGTATAATTCAAGAACAACGATTATCCCAGGTCACACGATGGATTCAAAATCAAATGGACGTGTTTGCCTTGGAGCTTGTTTATACTGTTTAAACGGTCAAGTTATAAATAGTCTCATAATAAAATGGTCTCATTGAATCGCAGCATAGGCAGTCTCTGGCATAGTAAAGAAGGAGCGTACGAGGGAAGGCAATTTCTGTAGCTTCCTGAGATGGGAAAGAATGACTCGCTTCAAGTGGTCGGGGCCGGTTATGGGTTGTTTTCCAACGCCATGATGCTTCAGGTGATTTCAGACCTGCTCGTCGGGATTGAGTTCTGGGGAGTATGGTGGAAGGTAAAAAAGCCGCAATCGGCCTTCAGTAGATGCGACAAATCTCGAAACTGCCATTGATTTGTGAACAGGATGACCATCAATAATCAGGAATACAGGACGAGGCCAATTGTGTATGAGCCGTTTCAAGAAATCAACAAAGACATCGCCCGTAATCTTACCCTCGACCAGCATGAATCGCATGGCACCCCGTGGGGAGATGGCTGAGACCATGTTGCAACCAAAACGGGCTCCGGTCGTGGAAACGATAGGTGTTCTGCCACGAATTGCCCACGTCTTGCCCGAATGAAAATCGGATCGCACCCCTGCCTCGTAACCAAAGAAAATATCTGCCTTCTGCCTTCGCGCCAGAGCACGAATCTGCGGATATTCCTCTTTGATCCATATCGCAACACGTTCAGCATTTTTCTGAAAAGCACGCCAAAGTGGCTTCTGAGGGCTGAGGCCCAGTGCTGATTCATCAGTCGACATACCGATGCTTTGCTGAGATGAATGTTGAACTGACGCCAGATCAATTCAGCTACCATGAGACTCGTCCACAGCGCAAAGGGAAACTTCAGTTGTCGTGGGTCTTTCATCGTCACAGTATCATAAATCCATTCCATCATCTTGGCTGTCAGTTTGGGTGGGCGACCGCCATGCTTGCGAGCATCCAGGGCGTCCCATCCCCCTCGACGATAAAGGGCAAGCCAGCCGAACAGGGTCGATTTCTGCACTCCAAGCACCTTCGCCACCAGCGTTGCCGGTTGTCCGTCCTGGACTGCGGATACTCCTCGTTTCCGCAGTTCCGTGAGTTCACCATGTGTAAGCCGTCGCGCATCATTATTTCTCATACTTTAGCAATACCATATTGAGGTGAATCTTTCTAGACTATTATAAGACCATTAGTAACTGTAATATTAGAGCCCGAGGAGGATGGCGGTTACTCAGTTCACTGCCCTGCTTTGGCCGGTTGCCACAGTCAAGGAGATAATATAAAACAGGCTTTAACGAATATCAAGGAAGTCATATTATCTTAGCAAAGTCTGGTAACCCTGTTATATTCTCGCCGTTCCTGACCACCGCGAGGTCCGTAGAGGTACGTTACGAAGTTTCATTCGCCACGCAGGATTGACTGTTAAAGAATTTAGGACGTTACTTAAAGGCTAAAGACTAAGTCAAAGGTTCTTCTTTCCGTCCAATGAGCCCCCCATCACCGACTACAACTACGCAGCTATCAGAGACCGCTTGGCTAAACGAGGAGTTACAGTCTCTTCGCCTACTATCATTGCCCGGGCAAAAAACCTCGGTTGTTATCAACCTCACCCCAGAAAGAAGACACACGACCGTGAGGTGATTACCACCGCCGTTGGGGCTTTAATTCAGCATGACGCATCTCATCATCGCTGGTCACCCTACGCCAAAGAGAGGTGGGTTTTAATCACTTTCATTGATGATTTTAGTCGGAAGCTCTTATACGCTGACTTCTTTGAGCAAGAAAGCACCTGGGCTCACATCAAAGCTGCTCAGAGCGTAATGCTCACCTATGGTATCCCCCTGCGCTACTATGTTGATTCACTGCGGGTATTCCGCTTTGTCCAGGGAAGAGACAGCGTCTGGAGAAAGCATGTCCTCCAAACTGATGAAGCTGACCCTCAGTGGCGGCAGGTGATGAGGGTGTTGGGTGTGGATGTTGCCTACGCCTTGTCCCCGGCGGCGAAAGGGAAAGTGGAAAGACCATATCGGTGGCTACAAGATAGGATCGTCAGGACCTGCGCTATAGAGAAGATAACCACCATCGACGATGTCCGCG
>VGNY01000120.1 GCA_016865895.1 Chloroflexota bacterium
GCCCCGGTCTGGCAGGCTCGCTGCTGGTCGGGGTAAATTTGGCAAAAGCTATCGCCTTAGCTCATGGTTTATCGCTTATTGGAATAAATCACCTCGAAGGTCATATTTACGCTAACTGGCTGAGTGATGCCAGGTCTATTTTCCCCTGCCTCTGCCTGATTGTTTCCGGAGGACATAGCGATTTGGTGCTGATGGCCGGGCATGGAAAGTTTGAAAAGCTGGGGCGAACCAGGGATGATGCTGCCGGTGAGGCCTTCGATAAAGCGGCCAGGATTCTGAACCTGGGCTATCCCGGCGGTCCAGCTATAGAGAAAGCAGCTGAAGGCAATGTCGCTTCTTTTTCTCTACCTCGGGCATGGCTTAAGGGCAGCGATGATTTCAGTTTTAGCGGGCTGAAAACAGCTCTGCTCCATCTGGTCAGGGACAACGATTTCTCAGACCCTTCTCTGGCAGCGGAAGCGGCGGCTAGCTTTCAGCAGGCAGTGGTTGATGTCCTGGCTACTAAAGCGATAAAAGCTGCGGAGAGACTGGGAGTGAAGCAGATATTGCTTTCCGGCGGTGTGGCGGCTAACAAGGCACTCCGTGACCACTTTGCCCATAATTCACCCGTGCCCGTGCTCATACCACCTCCCAGTTTGTGTACCGACAATGCGGCTATGATTGCCGCTTGCGGTTACTATCACTTTCAGTCGGGCAAAATTGACGGTTTTGATATTGATGTGATACCCAGCCTCAGCATCGGTTAGTGGCTACCAGACATTCGGCACAATTTCGGCGATGGCAATAGGTCTTGAAGATGTGAATCAGCCCCTGTTGCTGGCAGGCGGAAAGACGAACGTCTAGCTTGAGCCGAAGCTGCTGCATCATATACCGGGTTAGCTCGTTGTCTCCCGTTTTGGGATAACGGCGGTAAATCTCGGTGGCTCTTTTTTGTAGCTGCGGCTCATCAGCTACCTCGCTCCAGGCACAGGCGAACGGCAATATGGTATTTATGGCTATTACTGCGGCTTTTTCTCGACCGAGCAGCGCCGAGTTTCTATTCATGGCTATGCTGAAGTCAAAGTGGCTTTCCCAGTAGCCTTGACCAGCGATAATTAAGCCGTTTTCCAGCCAGCGATGTTCGGCTCCCGGAGGTGCTTCCTTGACTAATCTCACAATCTCCTGGAGCAGCCCCGACTTATTATACCGGGCTATAAGATAGCTTAGAGCGATGAGGCGGCGGATGGGGAAGTTGTCTGGACGCACTCTAAAGAAACACCAGTCAACTTCCTTCATGGTTCCAGTTATACCGATAGCTTGCCATGTCCGTTCTAACTTATTTGCCTCTCTATCTTCTACTGGCCTGTTTCGCAGTCTGTGCCGTTGTGAAGGCAGCAATCCGGCAGTTCCCAGAATCAATGCCTGCCTGGTGCAATTATCCCCGGGCCCAGCTTCTTCCAGAATGTCGAGAGGCAACCTATTGGCGAGTTCCTCGCAGGGCGCGGCATTATGTGTATAACCCAGGGCTCTGGCTATACCTCGGTAAAGCACCTGCCCGGCATCATCTTCGCTCAGGGCTTTGCGGAATGAGCTCGTTTTGGCAGTAAATCTTTCCTCGCCGCCAGCAGTAAGCAATTTACTTAAGCCGTCTGTATTGGAATGATGGCTGACCTCTTGGCAGGAGGTCAAGGGTTGACCATACGAGTTGGCCTGACTGTCTAGCTCATCTAGCGGACTCTTAATGAAGGAACTCAGGCAAATTGTGGGAATAACTTTGCCGTTCTGGAGTAGAGTCGGAACTTGACTGTCATGCCACCATACGATGTGCAGTGCTATATTATTGTATTTCGGGTCCAGATGATGACCGTGGCCCTGCCACTGGCTGGACTTGACATGCACCTCGATGTCCCCGGTTATCGTCTTGCCGTTGATGACAAAGACGACATCTCGGAAATCACAGCCTCTGACATTACTGATTCTGCCGGGATGGACCACCTGAATTTGCTCGCCTGTGTCAGTGGACAATTTTGGGACCAACCGGCGTTGCCAGATACTGGTAATAAGTTTCTCTGTTACCTGCGCCTTCATGTTTTTTACACGCTTACGTGTAGATATAAGGTAAAAAAATTTAACTTAGTTTTGCTGGTACCCAGGTTCGCTTTTCATCAATGATGCGTTCAACGTGCCAGCCTTTTTTCTCCAGTTCTGAGGTGATAAAGCGGCGATGGCAGCGCCACGGCAGTCGTTCGGCACACAGTATGACACCTCTTTTCTGCCGGGCTATTTCTTCTATGGCCTTCATACCCTGCTCAAACTCTGGTGTAATGGTGAAGGCTTGGTAGCCGCCTTTCCGGTAGCCGCCTAGTTCTTCTCCCAAATGCAAATAGTCGATGTGTAATACTGCCAGCAATTGTGTCAGTTCTCCTTGCTGGAAATGCTCAAGCCGGCTGGTGGGAAAGCGACGCACATCTATCACCAGCTCAATTCCGTGGCTTTGGAGCAGTGCAGCGAACTCCGCCTTTGACCGAGTACTGGTTCCCAGGCTGTAAATTGTGCTGTGGTGTTTCATCCCTTTGGAAAAGCCGCAGCAACTCGCCTTGACTTGGTGCACCTTAATCTCCTGGCTTGTATTTGAAACCGGAACGCTCGGCAACCAGAGTAAGTAACGTGGCTGAAGTCCCACGGGGCTTGTACATTCCAGTTTCCCATTCGCTGATTGTCTGCTGACGGGTGCCCAGTTCCTCAGCCAGCTTAGCCTGGGTTAATTTTAGATGTTGCCTTAACGCCCGAATTCGCTGCCTATCCCAGTCAACCCCTTTTCGTTTTTGAGCCATTTTGATTATATTTTACACGTTATAGTGTGAATAATCAAGAAGCAAGGTGTAACATATTCTCAGATGGCTGGGCTGAGAAGGCTAAGCGACGTGAACTAGAATGTTTTTATATCTGTGACCCTTACTCCGTCTGCTGCTGATTCAGAGTGGACGATTATCCAAGCTCCAGTTGATGTGTCCCGAAAACCATTGCCGAATTCTTTGGTGTTAGAGTTGGTGCCTTCACCCTCAGGCTGCCAGCCTGCCTGCGCCATGAAGTCCACCAGCTCCCCCCGGCTGCCGAAAACTTGTTTTTTCTTGGGAGTAACAAGTTTCGTCTTTGCCACGTAAATCACCTCCTCTGTTGTTATAAATTCCCAAAAAATACTCTTGACAGCCCAGCCATCTCTTGTTTATAATTATTTTAGCACTCTTGGTCGGAGACTGCTAATTTTATAGCTGGTATCTGGCATCTGCCAAGTATCAGTGAGGTTTGAGAAACGTTGCTGTGAACTGTAGAGTTTGTGGCAATTTGTTTTTCCAGGGAGAGCAGTATTTCAGTGCTCTTGGGGGGCTTTTGCTCATGTTAGAGGCAGGAGCAAGGCAGAGAAGTTAGATTGATAACAATGAGTACAATAAATTGGCCGAGGAGGTGAAAGCATTGCCTATTTATGAGTACGTGTGTAGCTGTTGTTCAGCTCGATTTGAAATAAAGCAAGGGTTTAGCGATGAGGCGAAAACTTTCTGCCATTTCTGTGGGAGTAAAGCGCGCCGTGTTTTCTCACCTGTGCCTATCATTTTCAAGGGTTCAGGGTTCTATGTAACAGACAGCAGAGCAGCGGCAAGTGGGAAGTTGGGTGGCAGGGGAAATGGCAGTGGGGCTGCAGGTAGTGGCGAGGGCAAAGGGACGACCGAAGAAAGCGAAGAGTGTATCGCCTCATGAAAATTTGTGTTAAAAAGATATATTGCCCAGCTTGCCGGCGGTTAGTTAAATGTCGTGAGCAGGTGGCTAACAACGTGATTCATGTTATTTGTTCCAGATGTGGAAAACTTCTTCGCATCTGGAATGATATCAGATGGAGGTCTGTATTAGCGAGCAAGTAATGGCTAAAAGGGACTATTACGAAATCCTTGGCGTGGACAGAAGCGCCGACGAGGTTGCTATAAAGCGGGCTTATCGCAATCTGGCCATGAAATATCATCCTGATAGAAATTCAGGTGATGGACATGCTGTAGAAAAGATGAAGGAGATAAACGAGGCCTATGCTGTGTTGAGCGACTGTCACAAGAGGCGTCTATATGATACTTATGGACATGCCGGGCTGGAGGGTTACACCACAGCAGACATATTCCGGGGGATTGACTTTGAAAGTTTGTTTCGGGAGTTCGGGTTAGGTGACTTCGGTTTTGGCTTCGGTGACAGCATATTTGGCAGTTTCTTCGGTACCGGAAGGACATCGACCAAGACGCGGCGAAAAGCAACCGACATTAAATATGATTTAGAGGTTACATTAGAGGAGGTTGCCTTTGGTGCGGAGCGGAAAATCGAAGTGCCGAGAACGCGAACTTGCTTCTCTTGTCGGGGAACGGGTGCCGGTGAGCAAGGGCTAAAAGGTTGTGACCATTGTGGCGGCTCAGGTCAAATAATAACGGAGCAGAGGTCGGGGTTCACTGTTTTTCGCCAGATTACCACCTGTAAGCAATGCCGAGGCCGAGGCAAAATTGTAAAGGATATGTGTGTCAGTTGCCAAGGCAAAGGCTTTGTGGAAGAAGTCAATGAAGGGCGATTTCCATCCCTAAGGGAGCTGATAGCGGTTATATCATAAAAATCGAGGGTGAGGGGGAAGCTGGCAATGAAGGCACCTTGCCTGGTGACCTTTATGTCGTGCTCAATGTTAAGAAACATCCTGTCTTTGAGAGGCATGGCGACGATATTTACTTGACCAAGGAGGTAAGCTTTGCCCGGGCAGCGCTGGGTGGTGAAATCGATGATATACCCAGTTTGAATGGCAATCTTAAGCTTGAAATACCTGAGGGGACTCAAACCGGGACTATCTTCAGGATGATGGACAAAGGCATTCCTCATCTAGACAGTTATGGCAGTGGTGACCTGTATGTCATGGTCAAAGTAGTGGTCCCCCAAAACCTGACCGAGCAGGAAAAGAAATTGCTCAGGGAGTTTGACAGATTACAGCGGCAAAATAAGGAAAAGTAGCTGCATACCAAATCTGGGAGTAAAGAATTTGGAACTCTCACCGTTAGCACGGGAAAAGTTAGCTAAAATTGGAGAATTGTCCTCTGAGGAGAGGCAGAAACTCAGGTCATCTGAAGAACTGACATCGCTGCTGGCTGATTATTTTACTGACAAGCTCAGTGCTGATGGCCTATGGTTGAAGCTAAAGAGATTCAAGGAAGATGGGCGTGACTCGATGATAAGGGAAACACAGCTCAGGCTGGTAAGTGCTATGAGTTTGGGCAGCAGCAATGCCGATTTCGAGCGTTGTCGCAGTGGTATTCTTGGCTGTGAAATGCTTAAGGAGCAGAATAACTATGCCGAACTAGAGCACAGCTTAAGCTTACTGGAAAATCTTCGGCAGCAGTACCAGCAGGAGAAAGAATTGGCCTTTAATTCTATAAAAGGCGAGATACAGAAGCAGGTCGAGACGGCAGCGAGGCAGATAGCTAGGCAAGCTGGGAATCGGGGGGTCTCCATTGATGTTCAAGGTTCGGTTGAGGCCAGCGTAAGGAGCAGTCCTCAATGGAGAGATTTCTTGGTGAAACACGAGAAAATTTTTGGCCAGAAATTCGATGATTGCCTGGCGAAAATAAAGAAGTTAATATAAATAAGCTCTTTGTTATAGCATTACACGGATAAGGGAAAGATAGAATGCCAATCTATGAATATAAAGCAGATGGAGAGGGCTGTGAGCATTGTCGGGATGGATTTGAAGTCAGGCAAAGCATAAGTGCTAAACCTCTAAGCAAGTGTCCTAAGTGCCAGA
>VGNY01000121.1 GCA_016865895.1 Chloroflexota bacterium
AACAAATTCAAGCCACAAACACTAATGACCGAAACACCAGGTGTTTTGAACTCGAAGAAGAGGCTCTCCCACTGTCATTTCTGAGTCCCGATAGATCGAGATGAAGAATCTCATCGTATCTTCCCCCCGTTGAGATTTTTCAGTCGCCCTTCCACGGAAGGGCTTCTTCAGAGGGGCATTTCTAATTTGCGGAATTTGAATTTTGATATTGTTTAGGATTTGGAGCTTAGTATTTTAACATTTTTCATTCTATGAGTCTTGTTCTCAAGGTAGCATGTAGTGTGTCCCCTGCCTTGCGGGGCTGGATAGTCTCGCTATGGAAAGGCGACCCTTTAAGGGTCGCACTACATTAGGAGGCGCTTTAGCAGTCTGTATTTGCTGTTAACCATCGGGTAAATTATAATTATGCTACGGTTGGGAACTGATGCTCAAGTCGAAACTCAGATTTATCTGCACTCTTATTCTGGCTAGCCTGGGGGCTATAGTTTTCGCCTCCAGCGGGATTAATGCTGGCTCGCCGGATATCGAAGTTCTCAAAGTGGACGGCACTATTGTCCCTGTAGTGGCCGATTACTTAGACCGTGGCATCAGTCGGGCAGAATCTAAGGGAAGCATTGCCTGCATCATCGAGTTGAATACCCCTGGGGGGCTACTTAATTCCACAGAAAAGATAGTCCAGCGTATTTTAAATGCCAGGGTGCCGATTGTGGTTTATGTCTCTCCTAGTGGTAGCTGGGCGGCTTCAGCGGGAACGTTTATTACCATAGCCGCGCATGTAGCGGCCATGGCCCCAGGGACAAGTATTGGAGCGGCACATCCGGTAAGTGTCGGGCAAGAAATGCCTGAGGAAGTAAAAAAGAAAATAACTGAATATTCGTCTGCGTGGATCCGAAGCATCGCTGAAATACGGGGTCGTGACCCCGAGCAGGCTGAGTTGGCGGTTTCGGCAAGCAAGTCGTTTACTGCTTCTGAAGCGTTAGAAGCTAATCTTATTGATTTACAGGCTGATGACCTAGAAAGCCTGATTCGGCAAATAAATGGCAGGAAGATAACTCTAGCCAGTGGCAGTGAAGTCACTATTGATACTACCGATTATGCGCAGAGCCGGAACGAGATGAATCCGGTCGAGCGTTTTTTGCATGTCATCAGTGACCCTAATATCGCTTATATCCTGCTCAGTCTGGCCACGATAGGCTTGATTACCGAGATTTCCAACCCGGGGCTGATATTCCCTGGGGTAATTGGTGGCCTCTGTCTTTTCATGGCCTTTTATTCTCTGGGTGTGCTCAATGCCTACTGGGCAGGCTTGTTGCTCATTTTGCTTGCCATTGGGCTATTTGTTGCGGAGGTCTTCACGCCCACTTTCGGTGCCCTGACGGCTGGAGGAGTTGCCTCTTTGGTTATCGGCTCTCTTGTTTTGTTCAGCCATAGTTCTCCATCCATGCAGGTAAATAGAGGCTTAATTGCTGGAGTAACCATAACTATAGCTGCTTTTGTTATCTTCATTATCGGTGCGGTAGTTCGAGGCCAGAGGCGGAAAGTAGCTACTGGCGCTGAAGGGCTAATTGGCAAAGTGGCTGTAGCCAAGACACGCCTTGACCCAAAGGGTACAGTTCTCGTTGAGGGTGAACACTGGACAGCCGTGGTTGATAAGGGCAAGGTAGAGCCTGGAGAGGAGGTGACAGTAACTAATGTTGAAGGACTAAAGCTAGTTGTGACTAAGAAGAAAACTAAAAGGAGGAGAGCATGAGTATAATTCTCATTATTGGCATTGCCATATTCGTAATAATAATCTTGGCAGCAGCTATCAGGATTGTCAATGAGTACGAGCGCGGAGTTGTCTTTCGCCTGGGGCGGTTTGTTGGTGTTCGGGGGCCTGGGCTTATCTTGCTGATTCCATTTATCGAACGTATGGTGAAGGTTGACCTCCGCGTTGTCACCATGGATGTCCCAAGCCAGGAATGCATTACGATGGACACGGTAACCGTTAAAGTTGACGCTGTAGTATATTTCAGGGTTATGAAGCCAGAAGATGCTGTGCTCAATGTGGAGCAATATATCAGAGCTACCTCGCTGCTGTCGCAAACCACGCTACGAAATGTGGTGGGCCAATCTGAGCTTGAGGACTTGCTGGCTCATCGAGACAAAATTAATGAAAAGCTCCAGGTGCTGATTGATGAAGGCACAGAGCAGTGGGGGATAAAGGTAAGTATGGTGGAAGTCAGGGATGTTGAGATGCCCGAGACGATGCAGCGGGCGATGGCAGCTCAGGCTGAAGCTGAGCGAGAGAGGCGAGCTAAGATCGTGCATGCAGAGGGTGAAGCTCAGGCTGCTCAAAAACTTGCTGAGGCGGCTAAGGTTATGGCCAGTCAACCATCAGCTCTTCAGCTTCGCTATCTCCAGACTCTAACTACCATCTCCACCGAGCGGACTAACACAATAGTGTTTCCATTGCCTATAGATTTGATAACACCTATGCTTGGCAAAGTCAGCCCACCGAAGAAGTAGTTAGACTGTTACCCCCTGCCACCACAAGCTGGCAGGGGGTGAAATTAATCTTTTGTTACTGTGACATCGCCGGCCGCGATTTCGGTAAGGCTGCCATCAGCGCGGCGTAGAAGAAGATTACCGTTCTCAGTCACGTCTTCGGCTTTGCCCTGTTCGATTGTGTTACCGGTTTTGACCTGTATCCACCTGCCCAGCGTCTCCATATGGTCTCGCCATTCTTTGCATATGGGTGCTCCGAATTGGGTTTTCAGATATAGCTTTTCGAGTTCAAATAGTAGGGTAGTGGTAAACTCAGCCTTTGACACTTCCTTTCCTAGCTCCTGTGACAGGCTGGTGGCTATCTCTGAAATCTCAGGGAAAGCCGACGGGTTGAAATTGACATTTATGCCTATGCCGATAATGGTGAAATCTACCCTGTCCCCCCTGACTTCGTTTTCTATCAGGATGCCGCAGACCTTTTTGCCTTTAATCAGGACGTCGTTGGGCCACTTAATCTGTGTCTCAAGGCCGGAAACTTCTCTAATAGCTCTGACCACGGCCAGAGAGGCTATCATGATAAGCTGAGGCAAATTATTCAGAGAGGGCTTGAGAATAAGGGACATGGACAGGCTACCTTCGGGTGATAGCCAGGTTCTGCCCAGACGTCCTCTGCCGGCTGTTTGAGTGTTAGCGATAACCACAGTCCCTTCGGCTGCCCCTTCTTTAGCTGCGTTTCTGGCTGTGTCCATGGTCGAGGTCAGGGTGGGATAATAATATAACTGCTGTCCAACAAACCTTGTGTTTAATCGGCTTCGGATGGAGGTTTCTAAATTTTGGTTATGTGGTATCATTCATTATTCCCCGAGTGCTGGTCTCCCAGTTAGTATACTGATAGCCTGCGGTTATGTCTATTTGTTGTAAGCGACATCTTGACATTTTGGTCAAACCGAATTAGCATTGTCGTTAGAATGCTAGAGAGATAGAGGTAAGTCGTGGAAATAAAGAATTTGAATTTCTTGGCTGATAAGGTAGCTGCCTTGATTCTTGAGGCGAACAGAGTTGTGGTCTTTACCGGGGCTGGAGTGAGCACGGAGTCAGGTATCCCTGACTTCCGCAGCCCCGGTGGCATCTGGAGTCGGTTTGACCCTGATGATTTCACCATTCAGAAATTCATGCGTAGTCATGAGACCAGAAAGATGCAGTGGCAGATGCTGAGAGAGGGTAGTCTCCTCAAAGATGCTGAGCCGAACCAAGCTCATTATGCTGTTGCTGAGCTGGAAAAACTCGGCAAGCTGACTTGTGTCATCACCCAGAATATTGATAACCTCCATCAAAAAGCGGGAAATTCACCAGACAAAGTCTTTGAGCTCCATGGTAATATGAAACGGGTGCGGTGTATGGGTTGTGATAATCGCTTTCCTATGGAGGACATACTCCAAAGGCTTAAGGAGGATGAAGTCCCTGATTGTCATCTTTGCCGTGGCATTTTGAAGCCAGACGCCGTTTTCTTCGGTGAGGCATTACCACAAAAGGCATTGAACGATGCCACCCACCATTCCCGTCATTGTGACCTCTTCATCGTCATCGGCTCTACTCTCGTTGTCTATCCGGCGGCTTATATGCCGATGTATGCTGTAGAATCTGGAGCTAAGCTGGTCATTATCAATCTCAGCCCTACACCTATGGATTCGCAAGCTACGGTGCTTATTACCAGCAAGGCTGGCGAAGCGATGGTGAAGATTGTGGAGAAGGTAAAAAAACAATCATCGACTTGAATCGAAGGCCGTTAAAAATGGAGGACAATGGCATAAAGAAGGATAAAGCTGAGCGGAGGCAGCAGAAGAAGGCCAGGAGGAAATTTAAACTTCACGGCGGCAGCATTAGAGTGATATACCAGAATGTTATTAGACGGCGGTTAAAGGAAAAATAAATAACTGTGTTAGACAGGCTGTGAAAGGCTTTTATGATGTTAGATTCCCACAATTCAAATCTTGCTCGGAGGTAAGGATATGAAAAAAAAGTTATC
Organism: Chloroflexota bacterium; assembly: GCA_016865895.1. Classification (GTDB taxonomy): domain Bacteria; phylum Chloroflexota; class Dehalococcoidia; order GIF9; family UBA5629; genus VGNY01. Next base: position 4,514 of record VGNY01000121.1, read on the forward strand.
TGTGATTTTTATGACTATGGTTTTGGCTCTAGCCATCGGTTGTCTACCTACTCCCCCACCTACTTCAGGTAAACTGCCGATAGCTTTTATAGATTCGGTATCGGCGGCCAGGATTTCCCCTGGGGAGACGGTTACTTTTACAGGCCATGGCATTGACCCTGATGGTGGCAGTATAGCTGCTTATAACTGGCGGTCAAGCCTTGATGGCGAGCTGAGCACAGCGGCATCGTTTAAGACCGCATCCTTATCAGAGGGGAGTCACACTATCTGGTTCAAGGTCCAGAACACAGTTGGAGACTGGTCAAAAGAGGTGTCATGCAGTGTTGTTGTCCTTCCCAGCGGGACTGTTATACCAGTTATAAGTCTATTTGAGGCTAGTCCACCAAGCATTGCTAAAGGCGAGTCTTCAACCTTGCGCTGGAACATCTCGGGTGCATCAACAGTCAGGATAGACCCGGATGTAGGTAGTGTGGCTTTAACAGGCAATAGGGTGGTGTCCCCCACCAAGACCACGGTTTATACTATAGTAGCAACTAATCAAGCGGGAACTACTACGGCTACAACTGGCGTTTTAGTTACTACGGTACCGATACACACGGTGGAGTTGTATTCCATCCCTGTAGAGGATGGGCATGTGAGGAGTAATGGGTATGTTGAGCCAGAACCGAATGTTGGGGATACTGCCACAAACATTACTATGCAGGCATTTTTGAGTTTCGACATTTCGGCTATACCTAAAGGTGCTACTATCAAGTCTGCTTCTCTGGATTTGACACTTGCTGAGGTGTTCGGTTCCCCCTTTACCATGCTTGGTCGGCTATATATTTACAGTTGTCAGTATACTGAGCTCCGCAGCCGTGATTTTAGTGTTGGCCCAGCACCGCCTGGAGCTATATATTGGACCGCGGCAATGCCCACCGAACCTATTAGCTCCAGCCTGTTGGTTGATGCTATTCAAACGCAAGTTAATGCTGGCAGTAATCGCTTTCAGATTCGGCTACAGTTTGAAAGATACAATTATAATTATGGTGTGGCTGACTATTTAGCATTAAGGTCAGATAAAACCAAGCTCGTTATCCAGTATCAGGATTGATATATAATCCCGCATTTCCCATATCAAACTGATATTTAGGCGGGTTGTCGTGGTAAAATAGCTTCAAAAGCTCGCAGGTTAACCTTCGCGGTAAAGGGCTTATTGGAGGAACCCAATGGGTGAAAAATTTCAGGA
>VGNY01000122.1 GCA_016865895.1 Chloroflexota bacterium
TGTTCGACCACCCGCCAGGGTGCAGCCCATCACCCAGGTGTAGGACCGCTTCATTTCGACACTTCCTGTTGTGGAACGTCATTTTCCCTAGCTATGGCCCAGCTATGAATGCTGTAAAACTCGAGTCGGAGTTTGTTGCCCCACTCAATTGGCTATCAGTAACAGACGACGAAAACTTGGGGCTTATTAATGAGCTGCGGATGCACAAGAAGTTGAGCTCCAAGTCTTGCCTAAGGCTCTACGAGTACCTATTACAACAGGATAATGCTTACCTTGATAGATTGAGAGAAAGGATGCTCAAGAGAACAACATGGGATTCCTACATGGACGAGGTATTTAACATCATCGAATCACGGTTTGTCCTCGCTAAACCGCCCGAGAAAAGGGATACAGGAATAGTAAGATCATGGGCTTATAATTATCCATAGCGAAGTCACTTTATGATACAGAGTTGTGTGCCTGGAGTTTTGCCACGCCCGTCGCTTCTCCCGTGGAACATGTTGAGCTGATCTGGCAGAGCAAGATAACTCGAGAAAGGCAAATTCCCTACCAGGTGGAGAAGCAGGGGGCCCTTATGCAGACGAAAGAGATCCCGTTTTGGGAAGTTATTTTTGGCAAGTAGTCCTACCGCGAGGGTATGCCTGTAAGCAATATGTCGAATCCGCCTGCCTTCCTAACTTGGACTGCTCAGTCAAAGGGGCACTGAATCCTTTAACTCTATGTTAGGTCCCCTCCTCCCAGCTTTCCAGGTATTTCTTCTGCTCCTTGGTCAAGGTATCGATTGCTATGTTCATGGCTTGAAGCTTCAGCCGCCCCACTTCATTATCTATTTCCTCGGGCACGGGATAGACCTTTGGCTGAAGCATGCCCTTATTCTTGACCAGATACTCAAGGCATAGCGCCTGGTTGGCGAAGCTCATGTCCATAACGCTAGCGGGATGCCCTTCAGCTGCTGCCAGATTTATCAGCCTGCCCTCACCCAGGAGGTAGAGGCGGCGACCGTCGGCCAGAGCGTACTCCTCAACGAAGGGGCGCATCTGCCTTTTTGCCTTGGCTAGTTTTTCCAAGGCCGGTATGTTTATCTCCACATTAAAATGACCGCTGTTAGCCAGAATAGCCCCGTCTTTCATCTGGGAGAAGTGGGCTTTATCAATGACGTTGATATCACCGGTGGCGGTGATGAAGATGTCTCCTACCTTGGCTGTCTCAATCAGGGGCATGACCTGATAGCCGTCCATGGCTGCTTCCAGGGCTGGGACAGGATTGACCTCGGTTATGATTACCAAGGCGCCCATACCCTGAGCTCGCCTAGCTATGCCTCTACCGCACCAGCCGTAGCCGCAGACGACCACATTTTTCCCTGCCCATAGGATGTTGGTGGCTCTGGTGATGCCGTCAATGGTGCTTTGTCCGGTGCCGTAGCGGTTATCGAAAAAGTGCTTGGTCCTGGCATCGTTCACGGCGATGATGGGGTATCTCAACTTCCCTTCATCCGCCATATTTCTCAATCTTATAATGCCAGTAGTCGTCTCCTCGGTGCCGCCGATTATGTTAGTTAGAAGCTGAGTTTTCTCACGGTGGGCGGTGCTGACCAGGTCAGCACCATCGTCTACGGTGAGTTGCGGTTTATGTTCTAGAGCGGAAATTATGTGCTTATAGTAGGTCTGGTTGTCTTCGCCTTTAATGGCGAAGGTAGGCAGGCCATATTCTACAAGAGCTGCTGCCGCATCATCTTGAGTGCTCAGCGGATTTGAAGCGCACAGGACCAGGTCAGCGCCGCCCTCTTTCAGAGTCAAAGCCAGGTTGGCTGTCTCCGTGGTGATATGGAGACAGGCGGAGATGCGTACACCTTTCAAAGGCTTCTCTTTGGCAAATCTCTGTCTGATTAGCTTGATTACCGGCATCTCCCGGCTGGCCCATTCGATACGCAGCCTTCCCTGGTCAGCTAACGACTTGTCTTTGATGTGATAGTCCATTATTGCTAAATCCTCTCTGTCACTAAAATTTATCTGTTACCTTTTTCATCTCTTCACAACAATGTAGTTGCGACCCTTTAGGGTCGCCATATGCGGGGCTAAAGCCCCGCCGCTACATTTTTGTTTGCTTCGCCCAGAATGACAGGGTAAAGAGCTCGCAATGTCAGGTAGGGTTACACTAAGCACCAAATAATCTCTCTAATGTCAATTTAATAATGATACTCATTGGCTGGGAAGTGTCAAGTATTATATGGTTTTGCGGTGGAAATTCAGTGATTTCGTCGAAGTCCTGCTTCTGTTGCTCAAAAATCTCCCAGCGACCATTGGAGACGGAGCCCTCTTTCAGTCTTTGCTTCAGTCGGCTCTTGACACTCTCTTCGTCCAGAATGCACTCGACTACGGCGAAATCGGCTTTTGTCTCCTCAGCCAGACTTCCGGCTTGCAACCTGTCCTGTCTTTTCTTGAAGGAGGCATCCAGTATTACCGATTCCCCTTGAGATAGAAGCTCTCTGGCCTGGGCAAACATCTCATCGTAGGTTTTTCGGGAGAAGTCCTTGGAGTAGATACCGCCGCCGAATTGCTCAAAGCGGCGCTCGGTTGGTGAAATACCAGCCAGTCTCTTTCTGGTGACATCTGCTGAAATAATGGTAAGTCCCAGGCTGCGACTCAGAGCTTGAGCCACCGTGGTCTTGCCAGTGCCCACCAGGCCAGACATGATGAGCAGTAAGGTTTTTTCTTTGGTGTATCTGTAGGCTAAGTCGAAGTAGCCCTGTGCCGCAGCTAACGCTGCTTCTTTATCTGGGATGTACGGGTCATCCAGCATGAAGCTAGCTACTTTGCCTCGGACATAAGCTCGATAACACTTGTAGAAATTAAGCAGTTGGAGGAGTTCTTTATCCTGGCTCAGGCGGACATAGGCATTGACGAAGGCTCTGGAGAGGTCGGCTCGTTGGAAACGGTCCAGGTCCATTGCCAGGAAGGCTACTTCGGAGGCGACGTCTCCGTACCTGAACCGGTCATTGAACTCGATGCAGTCGTAGATATAGATTCCGTTGTTGAGACAGACATGGGCAGCATGTAGGTCGCCGTGGCAGTCTCGTATCCTGCCGCTTTCTATTCGTTTCTGGAACAGGGATTCGTTGGATTTAAGAAAGTTATCGGTGTAAGCTTTGATGTGGTGATATTTATGGGCAGGGATGGAAATGCCTATGTATTTCTCGGTCTGGGTGAAGTTCTCCGCAGTGTTTACCATGATAGCATCCGGTTTCCCGTAGGCGCTGATTTCAGAGCTTGTTCTGGCTTTAGCGTGGAATGCTGCCAGCTTCTCGGCTACCCGTGTTACCATGTCCTCGGTTACCAGCTCCTGAGGTAAGAGTTTATCCATCATCCGCTCTTGGGGAAGCTGCCTCATTTTCACTGCATATTCGATTACTTCCCCTTTACCACCGAGGCGGATTTGCTTGCCACTCTTGGTTATAGGCACAACTTCCAGGTAGATTTCGGGGCAGAGGCGTCTATTCAGTTCTATTTCCTGATGGCAGAAAAAGCGGCGCTTTTCCAGCGTGGTGTAGTCCAGATATCCCAGATTGACCGGCTTCTTTACCTTGTAAACATAGTCGCCAGTGAGGAAAAGGAAGGACATTTGCGTTTGCATTAACTCTACCTTCTGGGGATTATGTGGGTAGGTTTCTGGTTTGAGTAATGCTTCAACTAATGCTGGTGTTTTTGACACGGCTTTAGCCCCCCTCATGGCGACCCTAAAGGGTCGCACTACATGGTTGGGACAATTGGCGGTCTGCCATTATGCCAAAATAGATGCCTTAACCTTCGAGGCTGAAGAGCGGTCTAGCTTCATCTCCAGCAGAGTATTTATCCCCGGGAAATACGGCATGCCCCATCTTCACTCTTTTGCCCATGATGTCCATAGTCACTGCCTTCGGGTCAATGCCGGTCAAGTTACCCATTAGCCAGGGCCCCTCGTCGAGCTCGACTATGACTATGACATATGGGCACTCAGACTCGCGACCTTCCGGTACCACGAATACGGTGGTGAAGGTCTGCACCTTGCCTTTGCCGCTTAATTCGGTGACATCCAAATCGGTGCTGGTGCACTCACTGCAGGCTATTCTAGGCGGCACAGTAACCGTGCCACACTGTTTGCACTTCAAACCTAGCAGTTTATTTTGTTTAAGCGCCTCATTATATTCCTTGAAACTAAGCTTGTGTTCCATATTTTTAGCCTCCTTAATTAGACGGCAGCTAAATTACCATCCCCTCTTCAGGATAATATTACAGAGTGTACCGCCGTCGCCACCAAGCGTGTCGGTCATGCCTGTTTTGGCTCCCTCGACCTGGCGCTCACCGCATTCGCCTCTCAACTGCTTGACAATCTCGTATATTTGCGCGGTGCCGGTGGCGCCTATAGGATGCCCCTTGGATTTCAGCCCACCGGAGGGGTTTACCGGTATCTTGCCGCCGAGCTTGGTCTCTCCCTTCTCCACAGCCTCACCTGACTTGCCGTATTCGAAGAAGCCCAGGCTGTCCAAGGCGACAATCGTGGCTGTGCTGAAGCAATCGTGAAGCTCGATGACGTCTATATCTTTGGGTTTAAGCCCGGCCATTTTGTAAGACTGCTCGGCAGCCAGTTCTCTGGACCTGAGCCTCGGCAGGTATTTTTTCTGGCTGAGCAGGTTGCCCGCTGAAGCCTGGCCAACGCCGGCAACATAAACAGGCTTATTTGTCAGTTTTTTCGCCTTTTCTTCTGAAGCCAGGATAATTGCTGACCCCCCATCGGAGAATGGGCAGCAGTCGTAGAGCTGGAGCGGCTGGCAGACCATAAAGCCTTTGAGCACATCGTCCACAGTTATCTCTTTCTGGAACTGAGCCTTGGGATTGCGAGCACCATAATAGTGGGAGTTAACTGACACGAGAGCCATTTGATGTTTGAGTTTTTCTAAAGGTATGCCGTATTTTTTGGCGTAGAGGTGGGTTATCAGTGCGAAGACGCCGGGGAAGGTGATTCCGGCGGGGAATTCGTAGCGGCTGTCGCTGGCCATGGCAAAAGTTCGAGTAGCCAGAGGCGTCCCCATCTTGGCGGCGGTTTCAGCGCCACCGGCCATGACGATGTCATAGAACCCTGAGGCCACCCACATGAAGGCATCTCGGAAGGCAGCGCTGGATGAAGCGCAGGCGTTTTCATATTTATTGGCCGGGATGTTGGAAGCACCGATATAATCGGCAGCAAAAGCCTGTGGTTGCGCCTGCCCCTCGGCGAAGTCTCCCAGGGCATTGCCCATAAACAAAGCCTGAATATCCTTCGGCTTCAAATTCGACTCGTTTATGGCGTCCATGGCGGCTTCAGCGAACAGCTCAACTGCTGTCTTGTCCTGCTTGCCACTGAATTTGGTCATCCCCACGCCGACTACAGCTACTTTTCTCATGCGTCTATACCTCCAAATTTTATTAATCTAGAGACCCTTCGCTATCGCTCAGGGTGACAAGTAAACTGTATCATTTTATCAGCTTTGGACGGCATTTACTACAGAATGCCGCTTGTTTCCAGTCGGTATCCGCTAAACTATTGGAAAA
>VGNY01000123.1 GCA_016865895.1 Chloroflexota bacterium
TGGCTGACCTCTTCGAGCTAATGGCAGTGCGGTTTGAAGCCAGAGGCAAAGCCTGGCTGTGGCGAACTGAACTTCAGGGACTGGCCTATGAAGCCTTCCGAGCTGTAGGTGTTCGACCACCCGCCAGGGTGCAGCCCATCACCCAGGTGTAGGACCGCTTCATTTCGACACTTCCTGTTGTGGAACGTCATTTTCCCTAGCTATGGCCCAGCTATGAATGCTGTAAAACTCGAGTCAGGGTCTTAGTTGCGAATTATGCTCTTGGCGATATATACTTTGGTGTCGGCTTTTAATCAAAGCTAAAAAGTCTATTTTAGGAGGTGTTAGAAAATGGATTTTTCTCCGGATAGTTTCTCTCTGAAAGGTAAAGCGGCTCTGGTAACCGGCGGCAGCCGCGGCATCGGGAAGGCAATCGCTGTCGGCCTTGCCAAGGCCGGTGCTGATGTGGCTTTAGCCAGTCGTAAACTACCCGACTTAGAGGAGGTGGCTAAGGAGATAAAGGGGGTGGGAAGGAAATCGTTGGCTGTGGCCGCGCATGTGGGCAGGCTTGAAGAGATAAATAACTTGGTCAGTAAAGTTAAAGAAGAATTCGGCAGAATTGACATTTTGGTGAATAATGCCGGTACCAACCCAACTATGGACCAGGCTATTGACATCGAGGAGCGTGCCTGGGACTCTATTATGAATCTCAACCTAAAAGGTCTGTTCTTTCTCAGTCAGGCAGTAGCCAGAGTGATGAGGGAGCAGGGTGGCGGCAAAATTATCAATATCGCCTCAACGGCTGGGATTACACCCGATATATTGCCGGTTTATTCTATAAGTAAAGCTGGGGTGATAATGGCAACCAAGGTGATGGCGCAGCAGTGGGCTCAATACAATATAAGGGTAAACTGTGTAGCGCCGGGGCTCACCAAGACTCGCTTTAGCGAAGCACTCTGGGGTAATCCAGATATTCTTCAGGGTGCTATGTTTGGGACCCCGCTGAAGCGCGTTGGCGAACCCGAGGAGATGGTAGGAGCTGCCATTTATTTTGCCTCTGATGCTTCAAGCTATGTGACCGGGCAAGTCCTGGCTGTAGATGGTGGTGCTACCATATAGTGGAGTCAAAATTTTGTAAGGGAGGGTGGCAATGATTACATCAAGTGAATATCGGAAGAGATTGAGCAAGATGAGGCGGAATGTTTACATGGGTGGTAATCTTATAGACCGCGACCATCCGCGGCTGGAGGGTGCGGTTAATGTTCTGGCCAAGACCTATGACATAATAGCCGCCCCGGAATTTAAGGAATATGAGGATATACTTACAGCCAAGTCCCACCTGACGGGCAAGAAGATAAGCCGGTTCTGTCATATTCATCAGAGCGTTGCCGATTTGCTGGCTAAACAGCGGATGACTAGGTTAACCTGTCACCAGGTAGGTGGCTGCATCATGCGCTGCATGGGGTGCGACACCCTCAATGCTAATGCCGTAATCAGTTACGAGGTGGACCAGGTATTTGGGACTGAATATCATAAGCGTTTCCTAAATTGGCTCAAAGGCTATCAGGAAAATGACTGCACTGGCTGTGCTGCTCAGACGGATGTGAAAGGAAACCGGCCGTGGAGACCGCACGAGCAGTTAGACCCTGACCTCTACGTTCGGGTAGTGGAAACAAAGAGCGATGGCATCGTCATCAGGGGAGCGAAGGTACATAATTCGGTAGCTCCGGTTGTGGAATGGATTTTGGTAGTGCCTACACGCCGATTGACCAAGGAGGAGGGCCCTTGGGCGGTTTCCTGTGCCATACCTACTGATGACGATGGGGTGAAGCAGATTGTCAGCGCTGCCATTTATGAGACCTCCAGCAAGCTGGGGATGCCCGGCCCTTACGGCTCTGCCGACTCTATGACCGTTTTCGATAACGTGTTTGTCCCCTGGGAAAGGGTATTCCTTAACGGCGAGTATGAGTTCGGTGGGCAGTTGGCACTTATGTTCGCTCTGTACCATCGCCATAGCTATACTGGTTGCAAGCCGGCAATGACAGATGTGCTTACAGGTGCCACCGCTTTGATGGCAGAATGCAATGGCATAGAAAAGGAAGCACATGTTAGAGAAAAGCTAGTTGAAATGATTTCTACTTCTGAGCTGTGTTACGGAACGGGTATTGCTGCTGCTATCAATGCCCGAAGGTCAGGCTCGGGAACTTATGTTCCAGATATGCTCTACTGTAATGTCAGTCGAAGGCATGCTGGTTTGAATATCTACCATGAATATGACGTTCTAGCAGATATTGCTGGAGGCATGCCAGCGACTCTACCCCGCGAGGAGGATTGGTTGAATCCAGAGACTCGCCCGTTTGTGGAGAAGTATATGAAAAGGAATCCCAACGTTTCCATTGAGGATATACACCGTGCCTTCCGCTGGGTGCAGGCTATATCATGTTCGGAGCTCGCTGGTGTCATGCAGTATGCTGGCGTCCACGGTGGTGGCTCTCCCAGAATGGAGCAGATTGCTATCTCGAGCAGCTATAATGTGGAGCAAGTAAAGAATATTGCCAAGCGTCTGGCCGGTATTCCTGTTGAAGGAAAATACTCCTTCGATAGGCTGGGAGTAACGCCAAAAGGAACCGAAAAAGAGGTGGAAGCGCAAAAGGTATAATTCCACTAACAAATATATACAGAAAGGAGTACGATGAAATTCGAGACAATCATTTACGAGAAGAAGGACAACGTTGCCTGGATAACCTTTAACCGCCCTGAGAAGTACAATGCTCAAAACCAGACCTTACTCGGTGAGGTTACTGCAGCTCTGGAGCAGGCTAGGGACGATGATGAGGTACAGGTCATCGTTTTTACAGGAGCGGGCGACAAGGCTTTCAGCGCTGGTGCCGATATCAATATGTTTATGGAGTGGACGCCTATTAGTGTCGTCAGTTGGACTAAGGCGACCAAGAGACCATATACGTTTGTAAGGGAAATTCCCAAACCGGTAATAGCAATGGTGAATGGGCTGGCTTTGGGTGGTGGATGTGAGCTAGCTATGGGCTGCGATATTATCATAGCCTCTGAGAACGCTCGATTTGGGCAGCCGGAGATAAGTGTTGGGGTTATACCTGGTGGTGCGGGGACGCAGATGCTTCCCAGGCTCGTCGGGGAGAAAAAGGCAAAAGAGATGATTCTCACCGGAGACCCAATCTCGGCTGAGGAAGCCTTGCGGCTTGGCTTGGTGAATAAAGTTGTCCCCGCAGACAAGCTGAGGGAAACAGTTGATGAGATTATAAAGAAGCTCAAGAGCAAGAGCCCGGCTATATTGAAATTTGCCAAACTTGCGGTGAATAAGTCCCTGGAGACGCCACTTTCGGTCGGCATTGATTGCGAAGCAGATTTGTTCGCCCTATGTTTCGGCACCCAGGACCAGAAAGAAGGGGCTAAGGCTTTTCTGGAGAAACGGCCTCCTAATTATACGGGGAAATAGACCAGAAAGAAGATTACAGCGATAATTGCCGTTATCTCTATCAATCTCTGTAATCACATAATGCGTTAGTCTTTCCTCCTGGATTTCTGCCTTTCTATCTTGTATAGAGTAGCGTCGCCGATGCCGAAGTGATGGGCAATCTCATGGCGTACTACACTGCCTATCTCATCTTCTATTTCCTGGCTTGAGCGGCATTTCAGCTCGATAGGTTTCTGAAAGATGGTTATTCTGTCAGGTAGAACCAGGTTGTAGCCTCTGTCTCTCCTGGTTTGAGGCACCCCCTCATAGAGGCCCAAGAGCTGTGCTTTGCTTCTAAGCCTTAACTGACTGAGCTGCTGTGGACTGGGCCAATCCTCGACCGCAATATCGACATTTTCCAGCTTACTTCGAAACTCCGGTGGCAGTGCCTCTATAGCCCTAATGACAAGGGCTTCAAATTCCTGTCTTTCCATATTACCTGTCCTGTCGTGGATATTATACATCTTTCACCCTCACCCTATCCCTCTCCCGTCGAGGGAGAGGGGAAACCTGTAGCTGTGAGGCTTTTCCATGACCTGGGCCGTGTGGTGGTCGGGTTGGGACAGGAACCCTCGCCCCAAGTGACCCTAGAGGGTCGCGACTACATTGTCTGACCAAGCAAAGTTGACGGGATAGCCTTGACGGGATAAAATCAGCCTGCAAAGGAGGTAGCTTCAAAACTCATTCTACATGAATTCGTTGACATTTCCATAATGAAAATGTTAATATTTTGAGGAAGGTCGTGTGAAGGGAGGGTTTAAAATGCTAGATATACTAAATAATCCTTTTGTTGGAGTTCATGAGTTAAGGAAGAACTTGACCAAGCTGCTATGCTTGGTCAGCGAGGATGGGGCAGATGTGGTGGTAACGCAGCAAGGAAAGCCTGTAGCCCTTTTGGTAGACGTCGAAAAATACCTCGAGATGAAGCAGGCGTTAAAGGAGTTCTCAGACCCGGAGTATCTGGCTGCTTTACTTGAGGCGAAGAGGGAAATTCGGGAGGGGAAGGGAATTCCGGCTGAGAAAGTCTTTGCCAATAAAGGGCTGTAATGTATCGAGCCATGTTTTCCCGTCGGGCTGAGAAAGTCTTTATGGACTTGACCGATAGGGAGGCCCGAAGAATTAAAGAGGCTATACAGAGGCTAGCAGAGAATCCTCGGGCTCGCGGCACGATAAAGTTAGAAGGTGCTCCGGTAGCTCGTTATCGGTATAGGATTGGAGACTACCGGATTCTTTTTGACATCGACGATGAAGCGAAAATCATCGAAATCTTGGACATCAGGAAAAGAGATGAGCGAACTTACAAATAGAGGTTGCTGATGGCTGATAAATATAATCCGAATGAAATTGAAAAGAAGTGGCAGGAGAAATGGGCGGCTGACCGACTCTATGAGGTCGAAGAAGACGACAGCCGTCCCAAGTTCTACGCCTTAACAATGTTCCCGTATACCTCGGGTGACCTCCATATCGGGCACTGGTATGCTATGGCGCCCTCGGATGTCCATGCCCGGTTCAAGCGGATGCAGGGCTATAACGTGCTCCATCCTATGGGCTTTGATGCTTTCGGGTTGCCGGCGGAGAATGCGGCCATCAATCATGGGATTCATCCCTATACCTGGACGATGGAAAATGTAGAGAACATGCGCCGTCAGCTTAAGAGCATCGGTGCTATATATGATTGGAACCGAGAGGTTGTCAGTTGCCTCCCCGAATATTATAAGTGGACGCAATGGTTTTTCCTCAAGCTTTATCAAGCCGGCTTGGCTTATCGGGCTAAGGCGCCGGTCAACTGGTGTCCCAAATGTCAGACGGTGCTGGCTAATGAACAGGTTGTTGGTGAGGGCTCGTGTGAGCGCTGCGGTACAGCGGTGCTCAAGAAGATGCTGGAGCAGTGGTTCTTCCGAATTACCAAGTATGCCGATGAGCTTCTTGACTTCAGCAAAATAGACTGGCCTGAGCGCATAGAGATAATGCAGACGAATTGGGTTGGCAAAAGCACCGGCGCTGAGATTTCCTTCGGTCTGGAGCACA
>VGNY01000124.1 GCA_016865895.1 Chloroflexota bacterium
TCCGCTTGTCTATGTTGGATAATGCCGCAAGCAACACTCTTATCAAGGCCGTGCAAGAGAGCGTGGAGCCCGGAAGCACAATACGTTCCGATGGTTGGGATGGATACAATCGCTTGCCGGATTACGGTTATGTCCATAAACCCATCGTTCATAAAAATGCCGTCGATGGAGACGCTACGCCCCTGACCCATCGCGTGGCGGCCCTTTTTAAAAGGTGGTGGCTTGGCACCCACCAAGGGGCTATCAGTCCGGAGCACCTGCGTTACTATCTCGACGAATTTACCTTCCGGTTCAACCGCCGCACCTCGCGTTCACGCGGAAAGCTCTTCCTCAGATTGGTCGAGCAGGCCATGCACATCGAGCCCGTACCCGCCAAAAGCCTCAAACACAAGATATAGGGGGGGCTGGAGTCAACTGCATAGCCCAGAAACGATTTTACGAAACTATTTTGAAAGGAAGGCCGCCATGTTATTCAAAAGCATTGTTGAAGCTTTTTTCAAGCTGTTCGGGTTTAGACGCGTGGACAATACGGAAACCGAAAATCTCCCCATTCGCTTGGTCAAGTCGGTTCTTGAGGGCGCTCCTCATGACCCCGACGCCTTTTGGGAGGTTTTCAACGTTGTTGGCTCAGATCAGCACATCGGCATGCGCATGCTTCATCTTGGCGTGGGTAAGTGGCAGTATGATTTCAAAAGCGCCTGCCTCGTTACTCCCGAAGGCCAAAGACTACCCGGAGCGCAAGGCAAACTGCCCAATAAACTCAGGGACAGTCTTAAAGCAACGCTAAGCAAGTCAAAAATCAGGAAAGAATATCCTGCGCCGAATTGCGGCTAAGCAAACCGCCTTGTTGAACCAGCGTGTTTGCCATGCCCGACAGGACAGCCAGAGAGCTTAACGCCATATTCGAGAAGCTTATCGACTTTCTCGGATACGATGCCTTTGCGCAAGAGGGCCTCACCCTTCTCTACTCTGGCCCACAAGATGAAATTCTAAAAGAATTGTTTGGCCGCGCCGCCAAGCAAATTCTTTCTTCCAGAAAAAACAGGTCAAACGCCCGCCGCGCCGCTGTTCAGGCGAAAAAGCTTTCCGCCGTCAGAATTGACGACACGCGCCTCGGACAGTCTTCTCTTGCCTTGCGCCTTTATGCTTTTTTTCGCGCCCGCTATGCCGACGATCCGGAGACAGGAAGGGCGCACGCCGATGAGGTCATGGGTTATTTATCCCGAAAGTTTATTCGCGCTGTTTCCGGCCATGTCATAACTGCCGTTTGCGGCGCTGGCCAAGATCGCGTTTTCAGGGCAACCGAGCTTCCTGAACTTGTCCTCAACCCTCGCATTCAGACCGTTAACGGCGTTGCATGGCACTCCATCAGAAACCTGTTTTTTTCCGATCCCGTAGCCGGGCCACACAAAGCTTTCAGGCTTGTTTGCCTTTCCGAATTGCGCATGTCCTTGCGCCGAGCAAGGATTGAGAAAACGAAGGAAGCTTCAGAGGACTATTATTACAGAAAGGCTTTCTATCAAATTGAGCGCCGCCTTACTCGGGGTAACCCCAACAATGACACTACCAGGGATCATTTGTAATTGCCGAGAAAACCCCCGGCTTTGCTGGGGGTATCTGACTAAGCATCAGAAAAACTCGGTTAGTCCCAACATTCACACTCCCAGTCGCCAATTATCCAAGCTCAAGCAGCCTCCTCAAGGGGAATACGAGCATCCATGTCCAGGTCAAATCGGCCGTAAGGGTTAATGTGCTGAGTTAATAGAGGGCTTAGGGCAGCCAGATCACGGATAGTCATTCGCTTTAACCACTCCGGATCACCGAGGACCCCCTGAATCATGAGTGTGTTGATATAGACCAGACTCGCCTGCAGCAGGTGAAGGCAGAGAAGGCTGATCTCTTGGTTTTCCCGCCGGTTTGTGGCTAGTTCGCCAGCCTTCCCGTAAAAGATAAACCCGTTCGTGCTGTTCCAGCTTTCCACTACGTTGAGGCCTTCGTGGACTTCCCTCCTCATCTCTTCAGAGGATAGATAGCGGCAGAGGAAGATAGTTTTAATAACTTTTCCTAGCTCGAAAAGAGCCTTGTACAACGGGTGCTGGATGTTGTTGCGATTGAAGCGCCGAAGAATACTCTCAGCATCAGCCATGCCCAGCTTCAGCGCCACCGCGTGCTTCACCATGGCATCGAGCCACTCTTCTATCAACTCCCAGTTGATCGCCTTGGGCGCCACCACCTGATCCAAGTTCTCAAAGACTTGGCCTGTCTCCACCTTGTGGAGTTTTTGGCGGCTGATGTCTTTCAGTCGCGGCATAAGCTCGAAACCAAGCAGACGACAGAAGGCGAAGGCCACTGTTGTTTGGCCATGGCTGTCCACGTACTGTCTGTTCACCTCCATATCCGTGCAATGACGCAATACACCCTCGATCATGTAAGCGGCCTCTGAGGAGGATACTCGCTTGAGTTGGGAGTAAATGCAGGTGGCGTTTTTTTCGACGTGCCAGTAAACCATGACGCCGCGACCGCCATAGCGCAAATGGTACTCGGTGAGGAGGTTTTGATCCCAAGCCCCGAATTGTTTAGAATCCGATGCACAAGCGGTCGTAGTATCGCCCCAGATTCGGGATAGCCTTGCGGCGAGTGTGGCGTTCACCACCTTGGCGATGGCTTGTCGTAGTCCCTCCGGGGAAACGAATCTTCTCCGGATGTACAAAAGCTCCTTGTATTCATCTGCAGGCCTTGATTCCATACTTTTAATACCGGTGTTGGTGCCAAGACCGAAGAGGCAGAGCAAAAGCCTTCGCTGGAGGATAGTTTTGTCCATGCGGAAGCGTTCAGTTCCACTTCGGAGGCACTGCGTGAAGTCCACGCGCAGGTCCGTCTCTTTTAGCATATCAAGAAGGCTTGTACCCCACCAGCGCCGGTTCACCTCCTGTTTGAGAATCGCGAGGTTCTCTGGATCTGGTTTAGGTTCCAGCGGAGATAACGAAATCCGATGCTCGCCTTTCTTGCGGACAATTTTCACTTTGGAGTTGGTGGACAACCCTTTATCCAAAGCTTTCATATGTCGGGTCAATTCTTCGCGGAGTGCGGCAACGAAGGCCTTTGCATCGAGAGGAATTCCAAGGTCCTCGTAGTAAGCCGCCTTGTGCTCCTCGAAGTCCTGGGGCAAATCCTCCTCGGGGTCCCGGTACCGCCTGCTTCCGATAACCCAAATCTCCCTGCAGCGGAGCTGCTCCCGAAGAGCCTTCAAAACGCAGATCTCGTAGGCAGTCCGGTTGATTTTTTTTCGTTCCCCCTCTCCATCTACCACGAGCGACATCCAGGCGGACGGAACAACACCTTTCATAGGCGGCTGGACGCCCTTGGGATAGGAGGGCCCCCTATAGTCCAGGTTTTCCTTTAGGATATTCAAAGCTTCCATGATCGATTGATACCGAGTGTTCGTGCATCGGAATTCGAGATTGTTCAAGATCTCCGGAAGCATTGGGCGGTAATGGGATCGATAGGATCGATGCAAAGCCCTGCGAACCTTTCCTTTGTAATCGGAGCTTGTTTCGATCTCTTGGATAAGGGTGCGGAGCCACGGCTCGGGTGCCACGGGGAAGATTACGTCCTCCACCACCCCCTTTGGCTCATCGACGGAAGCCTTCGCAATTTGGTACAGTTTCGAAATCTTTCCGGGCGCCTTCTTCTGAAGTGTCCTTACCAGGCTGCTATCGATCTTCTTCACGGCCCCCTTGCCTATCTTGTGGACCGTTTCCACCAAAAGGTCCACCAGGTGGTCGGTTAAGTCTTCAGTTCTGCGATGGAGAAACGCTGCCATTAGGGTCGTCTTGAGCGGCCCGGCATGACGACGTAGTTCAAAAGGTTCCTCCACGGCGGCCCTCTTGGAATAACGTTCGATGAGTTTCGGCGGCACCCCCTGGAACAGTTTCGCCGGAAGCCCTACCTTGCGCAGCAACTCAAGCCTGGAAGCGGCTTCTTTCACGCTTTCCAAACCAGCCCTGCCGGGTTCCTTTTTAATGGTCTGCCATAGTGTTGTCCATCCCCCTTCTTCTTCGTCGGAAGGATCAGCCTTAAGGAGCGTATCAAGCCGATCCAGCGTTTCAAAATCCAGTTTTCCGGAAATGATTTCGCACAAGCGCGTTTCATGGCGTTGTGCAGCGGATCTGACCAGCCGGCGAATCTGTTCGGCAGCAGGAGGTTCAATGCAAACCTTCCAGCACTGCCCAATCACGGCATCTTTGAGACGGTCCGGACGATGCTCCTGATCCAGAACATCTTCCACCAACCATGCCTCCAGTGTTTCCGCATCGGCGACCGTCGCCTCCCGAAAGCCAAGCCATTGCCGGATCTCGGCTCTAAGTCGTTTGACGGTCGGACCTTCCCATGCCAAGTCATACCACGCACCAGGAGAAACTCCGATTTGAACAGCCATGCATTCGACGGCTTCTTTTGGAATGTCCTCCCGCCTAGTGGGGAAATGTCCCTTTTCCTGGAAGAACTTCAGAAAGAGCGCCATCCCTATGCGGCCATGAGCCGTGCGATTAGCCAAAAGCAGCTGTTCATCGGGTAGTAGAAGCCATTTTTCGGCAAACTGTTCAGAGGTAATCATTTAATCTCGTCAATTTTTCGCCGCGAGGATGTGGTGGCATCGTTTAGGTATGTGTAAAATGTCCCGCGTGAAATTCCGAGAATCTTGCAAATTTCTCTAACAGTGTGTTTCTTCTCCCTATAAAGCGAAATGAGGGCCTCCTGTTTCTTTCCGTCGAGGGCCTTCGGCCTCCCACCTTGTCTGCCCCTTGCTCTGGCAGATGCAAGCCCCGCCTTGGTGCGTTCTCGTATGACGTTCCTCTCAAATTCAGCCAACGCTCCAAAGATGTGAAAGACCAGCTTTCCCCCTGTAGTGGTTGTGTCGATAGCCTCCATAAGACTTTTAAATCCGATCCCTCTCTTCTCGATATCGTTTATAATTTCAATCAAATGCTTTAGCCCGCGACCGAGACGGTCCAATCTCCAGACCACTAACGTGTCTCCCGGCCTCAAAATGTCAAACAATCGATCAAGGCCGGGTCGGGCGGTCACAGACCCGCTTTGCCGCTCCTCGACTATTTTTTCGCATCCGGCTCGAACAAGAGCATCTTTTTGAAAATCAAGATTCTGATCTCGAGTGGACACACGTGCGTAACCCACAAGCATTTCTTCCCTCTGTCCAAAAAGTCAACGGTGTTATATTTTGTTGTACTTTGTTTTTTGAACAGAGTTTTTATCACGGATTGAAGTAGAATGCAAGAAGAGGAGAGGGGTGTCTGGAAATCGGTCGTTTTTGGGACACTTACTGCAGATGATCCCTGGTAGTACGATTGTTGGGGTTACCCCATAAAGTCGTATACCGGGAAGCCCATACATTTTTTGAAGACCTCTTTGAAGCTAACCAGCTCAAACGGAGAAAAAAGATGATCAAGCTCTTCTCCCAAACCGATC
>VGNY01000125.1 GCA_016865895.1 Chloroflexota bacterium
TCGGTTGCAAGCACCGTCGGTGGAGCGGTACACCTGGCCGGTGGGATACCTTTCAGTATCCTATCCTGCGGATCGTCGGTTGCAAGGACGGGCAAAACACACCGCCAGTACCTGGATGCCATCTTTCAGTATCCTATCCTGCGGATCGTCGGTTGCAAGGCCTCCCCGTTGGCTGCCCTCGCCCGTATCGCAATCCTCTTTCAGTATCCTATCCTGCGGATCGTCGGTTGCAAGGTGCCAGAAGCGCCCAAAGGCAGCGTCGGCGTAGCTGCCTTTCAGTATCCTATCCTGCGGATCGTCGGTTGCAAGGACCAAGCTGCGCATACGCCACGCCATCGAGATGGCCTTTCAGTATCCTATCCTGCGGATCGTCGGTTGCAAGAAGGCCCGCCAGCGTA
Organism: Chloroflexota bacterium; assembly: GCA_016865895.1. Lineage (GTDB taxonomy): Bacteria > Chloroflexota > Dehalococcoidia > GIF9 > UBA5629 > VGNY01. The sequence goes on from VGNY01000125.1 coordinate 399, forward strand.
TGACGCTCTACTACCCGGAGCCTTTCAGTATCCTATCCTGCGGATCGTCGGTTGCAAGACAGCGGTGGTCGCCAAGAAGCTGGGGCGGCGCTACATCTTTCAGTATCCTATCCTGCGGATCGTCGGTTGCAAGCCTTACCCGCCATCGCTGGTCGTCTTGCGTACCGGGCTTTCAGTATCCTATCCTGCGGATCGTCGGTTGCAAGCCTTGGCGAAGGCCCAAATGCCACCACGGGCAATCACTTTCAGTATCCTATCCTGCGGATCGTCGGTTGCAAGCCAGCACTGCGGCGCTGATCGGCGAGGGGATAGGCGTCTTTCAGTATCCTATCCTGCGGATCGTCGGTTGCAAGAGCGTGGTGACCTGGCCCTGGTGATCCGGGGCACGGCTTTCAGTATCCTATCCTGCGGATCGTCGGTTGCAAGACCCTCGGCTTTCGCCCGTCCTGCGCCTGCGGCGTGGCTTTCAGTATCCTATCCTGCGGATCGTCGGTTGCAAGACCGCCTGTCCTGCAAGGCCAGAGATCGGGGCTACGGCGCTTTCAGTATCCTATCCTGCGGATCGTCGGTTGCAAGACGAAATGCCGCCCCAGGCGCTTGGCCGCCAGCGCCCTTTCAGTATCCTATCCTGCGGATCGTCGGTTGCAAGCCACGCCGATGCGCTTGGCCTCGTTGCCAGCAAAAGCCACTTTCAGTATCCTATCCTGCGGATCGTCGGTTGCAAGAGTCTGGGTAGCAACCTCGTGGGCTTTGAGGTCAACGCTTTCAGTATCCTATCCTGCGGATCGTCGGTTGCAAGTGAGCGTCACGTCCAGGGCCGTGACCCCGCCCCGCTCTTTCAGTATCCTATCCTGCGGATCGTCGGTTGCAAGCTTTCGCAGAACCTTTGTGGGCGATCTGCTTGACGCCCTTTCAGTATCCTATCCTGCGGATCGTCGGTTGCAAGGGCTTACGGCGGGCTGAGCTGGCGCGCCTGGACTTAGCTTTCAGTATCCTATCCTGCGGATCGTCGGTTGCAAGTTCCGCGTGGCGTTGGCCTTGCAAGCCGATGGCTGGTCTTTCAGTATCCTATCCTGCGGATCGTCGGTTGCAAGTCCCATGAGCACGAGTAGGTGCATCGCAGGCTTGGCCCTTTCAGTATCCTATCCTGCGGATCGTCGGTTGCAAGTGAAGGCCGCGGGCAGGCCAGGCGAGGGCAGGGTACAACTTTCAGTATCCTATCCTGCGGATCGTCGGTTGCAAGGCCAATCTGTTCGGAGTCGCCGTGGCCGGGGCACTGGCCTTTCAGTATCCTATCCTGCGGATCGTCGGTTGCAAGGAAGTGGCGGGGCAGCACCTACCGGCACTTGATTCTGGCTTTCAGTATCCTATCCTGCGGATCGTCGGTTGCAAGCCGCGGCCGCACTCTGCATGGTCAGAGACCGGCTATAACTTTCAGTATCCTATCCTGCGGATCGTCGGTTGCAAGGCCCGCCGCATCGCCCAGAGCGGCAAGGATGCTGCTAACTTTCAGTATCCTATCCTGCGGATCGTCGGTTGCAAGACAACGAGAGCGCCACGCACACGCACACGGCGAATAGCTTTCAGTATCCTATCCTGCGGATCGTCGGTTGCAAGCTGGCGACGGCGCAAGACGCTTGCCGGGCCAGGCTGGCTTTCAGTATCCTATCCTGCGGATCGTCGGTTGCAAGGCTAGAGGGCATAGAGGGCATAGAGGGGTAGAGGATGGCTTTCAGTATCCTATCCTGCGGATCGTCGGTTGCAAGGGTTATGGCGGACGTGCCTGGGCAGGACAGGCGCACCTTTCAGTATCCTATCCTGCGGATCGTCGGTTGCAAGATACTTGGCAACAAAGGCCGCCTGGCGGGTGTCGGTCTTTCAGTATCCTATCCTGCGGATCGTCGGTTGCAAGGGCCCGCGCCGACTGAGGCTGGTGCTGACAGACCCGAACTTTCAGTATCCTATCCTGCGGATCGTCGGTTGCAAGGGGCCCATCTTATTGCCAGCTTAGAGGACCTGGCGACCTTTCAGTATCCTATCCTGCGGATCGTCGGTTGCAAGTCACTACGAGGAGCGCATTCAGTTCTTCAACTGCGCCCTTTCAGTATCCTATCCTGCGGATCGTCGGTTGCAAGACGGTCGTGGAGCTGCGGCGCAAGCCGGTCATCGGCACCTTTCAGTATCCTATCCTGCGGATCGTCGGTTGCAAGCCGGCGACGCTGATGCTACGGAAACGGCGATCAACATCTTTCAGTATCCTATCCTGCGGATCGTCGGTTGCAAGTGAAGGGCGTTGATTTGTTGCTGCGAACGATAACGACTTTCAGTATCCTATCCTGCGGATCGTCGGTTGCAAGTTCTGCCGCTGAACAAGGCAACGTCCTCCTCTTGCAACTTTCAGTATCCTATCCTGCGGATCGTCGGTTGCAAGCACCCCCTAAAACGCCCTTACCCCTATTGCAATCCTATCTTTCAGTATCCTATCCTGCGGATCGTCGGTTGCAAGTGCGATGGGGGGACCGGGCAAAGAGAAGACAAAGGCCACTTTCAGTATCCTATCCTGCGGATCGTCGGTTGCAAGGGGGACACGGCCATCCTGGTGGCGGGGACGTATCCCACCTTTCAGTATCCTATCCTGCGGATCGTCGGTTGCAAGGTCGGTGAGTACAAGGTCGGTTGGGGGGTTACTTGCGCTTTCAGTATCCTATCCTGCGGATCGTCGGTTGCAAGCTAAGCAAGGAAGGCGAGGCGCTAGAAAAACTGGCAACTTTCAGTATCCTATCCTGCGGATCGTCGGTTGCAAGATGTGCAACTACAGGGACTTGGTGACGTTGCCTTTTCTTTCAGTATCCTATCCTGCGGATCGTCGGTTGCAAGTTGCCCGCTCCTGGACGATGTGCCAGACGGCTTGCGTGCTTTCAGTATCCTATCCTGCGGATCGTCGGTTGCAAGGTCTGGTTTTACTCAATCCGTACTGGCCTGCGCGACTCTTTCAGTATCCTATCCTGCGGATCGTCGGTTGCAAGTACTCTGTGTACCTCAGAGGATACGAGCCAGGCGGTCTTTCAGTATCCTATCCTGCGGATCGTCGGTTGCAAGCGGCCAACGCCCACCTAGTGGATGCGCTCCAGAAGTCTTTCAGTATCCTATCCTGCGGATCGTCGGTTGCAAGCGATGACATGGAGAGCGCCGGGCTGCTGGTGTACTGCTCGCTTTCAGTATCCTATCCTGCGGATCGTCGGTTGCAAGGAAGAAGCAGGCCAAGGGGCTGACGGCGGAGGCTGCGCTTTCAGTATCCTATCCTGCGGATCGTCGGTTGCAAGGTAGACGTTCACCGCGTCCGAGGCGAAGCGCAGGGCATCTTTCAGTATCCTATCCTGCGGATCGTCGGTTGCAAGTGCGCATCCTGATCCGGGGTGTAGGACGAGGTGCACACTTTCAGTATCCTATCCTGCGGATCGTCGGTTGCAAGTTCGCTAGAGGCCGGTACTTCATCCACGCTGTTATACTTTCAGTATCCTATCCTGCGGATCGTCGGTTGCAAGCACTGGGTAAGCTAGGATTAAAGTTCGATGAGACGGGAACTTTCAGTATCCTATCCTGCGGATCGTCGGTTGCAAGCGTAAGCGGGCGGTTTATGAAGGCCAGCGCCAACGTGCCTTTCAGTATCCTATCCTGCGGATCGTCGGTTGCAAGTGTGGATGTCCCAAGGGCCAATCCACCCCTGACACAAGCTTTCAGTATCCTATCCTGCGGATCGTCGGTTGCAAGTTTTGGCGTGTCCACGTTTACCCTCCAGTCTTTGCGCTTTCAGTATCCTATCCTGCGGATCGTCGGTTGCAAGCAGCACAGTTTTACTTCGTTGGTTATTTTACCCCAGATCTTTCAGTATCCTATCCTGCGGATCGTCGGTTGCAAGCTCGGGGTGAAACTCGGTCACTTCCGGCGCCGCCGTACTTTCAGTATCCTATCCTGCGGATCGTCGGTTGCAAGGCTTTGGATGGCCTGGCGAGGTTATAGATGACGCAAGCTTTCAGTATCCTATCCTGCGGATCGTCGGTTGCAAGGCCGAGCAGTTGAAATCGCAGGCCATCCAGTTGGGCACTTTCAGTATCCTATCCTGCGGATCGTCGGTTGCAAGCAGGATCACGAGCACGCCGAGCACGTACAGGCCGCAGCTTTCAGTATCCTCTCCAGGGATGCGCGGATAGAAGCCCTTTCAGTATCCTATCCTGCGGATCGTCGGTTGCAAGCTTCGCCTGTGGTCGGGGCAAGAGTTTTCCCCGCCCCCTTTCAGTATCCTATCCTGCGGATCGTCGGTTGCAAGAGGTGTCCTGGCACGCCGGCGGGCTGCCCCGGATTCGCTTTCAGTATCCTATCCTGCGGATCGTCGGTTGCAAGGGCAGCTCCTCGCATCCGGCATTGCGCTCGCGGCGGCCTTTCAGTATCCTATCCTGCGGATCGTCGGTTGCAAGAGCACGTCGGCTATCCACCACTGCACCCGGCCACGATCTTTCAGTATCCTATCCTGCGGATCGTCGGTTGCAAGGAGCGCCAGCGCAATATGCTACGGGAAGTCCTGCGCAACTTTCAGTATCCTATCCTGCGGATCGTCGGTTGCAAGAAGGACATCACGACGGCGGCGCAGGCCAATCTTTACGCTTTCAGTATCCTATCCTGCGGATCGTCGGTTGCAAGCGCCCCGCCCCGCCGCCAGCCGCCGCGCCGCAGGACCTTTCAGTATCCTATCCTGCGGATCGTCGGTTGCAAGAGATCGTAAGGCGCATCGTTGGTGGCGGCGTCGAAATAGCTTTCAGTATCCTATCCTGCGGATCGTCGGTTGCAAGCTGGCGCTGGTGAGCGGCACGGGGAACACGGCCATCCCTTTCAGTATCCTATCCTGCGGATCGTCGGTTGCAAGGTATCAAGCAGGAGCAGGAGAGGCGAGAGCAGGAGACTTTCAGTATCCTATCCTGCGGATCGTCGGTTGCAAGCCGCCTCTCCAGAGGCCATTCTGCCATGATTTTTGCCACTTGGCACCCTAAACGGCCCTGTACGGCCAGCGTAGCGGCCTTGCCTCCTC
>VGNY01000126.1 GCA_016865895.1 Chloroflexota bacterium
GCTCACTAACCGAAACGGTGGAGGCCATCGCACGGGTGGAGTACCAAGAGTTTCTGCAAGAACAACGGCGAGTGCAGGGCCACCGCAAGCGTTTCCGTTTACACACACGCTCGGCGAAACAGTCGGAGGCTCAACTCAAGGACTTGGTTCGCCGTTGGAAGGCACTCCCGGCGACGGGTCCCCCAAAGTGAGTTTTGCGGTATTGCGAAAGATGGCATCCAGGTACTGGCGGTGTGTTTTGCCCGTCCTTGCAACCGACGATCCGCAGGATAGGATACTGAAAGGTATCCCACCGGCCAGGTGTACCGCTCCACCGACGGTGCTTGCAACCGACGATCCGCAGGATAGGATACTGAAAGGCCGTTGCGCGTCGTGCCCCGCCGCTGCCCCTGGCGCCTTGCAACCGACGATCCGCAGGATAGGATACTGAAAGCCTCAATCGCCGCCCGCAAAACCTGTTGCCTGTCGGGACTTGCAACCGACGATCCGCAGGATAGGATACTGAAAGTCGGCAGCTTATTGCCAAATGGGGCGAGGGCGGACTGCTTGCAACCGACGATCCGCAGGATAGGATACTGAAAGTACCTCCTCCTCTCTTCGTTCCGGCTTCCCACCGGACCCTTGCAACCGACGATCCGCAGGATAGGATACTGAAAGCTCTGGTGCGGCCTCTCACCGGGGCGATCATCCGCCCTTGCAACCGACGATCCGCAGGATAGGATACTGAAAGATCGGGTTGCTGGCACTTCTCATTCGAAGGGGGACCCTTGCAACCGACGATCCGCAGGATAGGATACTGAAAGTGGGCGATCTGCGGGCCAAACTGGAAACGGCCTGGGCCTTGCAACCGACGATCCGCAGGATAGGATACTGAAAGGGCCGTTGTCGTGGGTAGGCCGGTCAAGGTGTTGAACCTTGCAACCGACGATCCGCAGGATAGGATACTGAAAGACCGTCAAGAGGCGTGGGGCTGTCTCTGGCGTAAGCCTTGCAACCGACGATCCGCAGGATAGGATACTGAAAGCTCTACCTTCATTTGCCATTGCTGCTGCTCCCAGCTCTTGCAACCGACGATCCGCAGGATAGGATACTGAAAGCTTTTGCGGTGGCGGCACAGTTCCCGCCGCCTGCAAGATCTTGCAACCGACGATCCGCAGGATAGGATACTGAAAGCTGGTATCGGCCACCGTGAAAGCCGAGGTGTCCATGCCTTGCAACCGACGATCCGCAGGATAGGATACTGAAAGTTTCTGTGGGTGTCTCGCCTGGCCGGTGGGTGGGGTGCTTGCAACCGACGATCCGCAGGATAGGATACTGAAAGACCTCGATCTTTCGTCTGGCGCTTGCGGCACGTCGGCACTTGCAACCGACGATCCGCAGGATAGGATACTGAAAGCTCTAGGTGAGCAGGACTGGACGGAGCTTAATGCCAACTTGCAACCGACGATCCGCAGGATAGGATACTGAAAGACGAACGAGCGCTCGAAGCCAATGCCCATCAGCGGCAGCCTTGCAACCGACGATCCGCAGGATAGGATACTGAAAGATAGGGACCTTGTCGGCCCGGAAGGGTTGATCTAAGGACTTGCAACCGACGATCCGCAGGATAGGATACTGAAAGCGCGAAGACTGGAGGGTAAACGATGGTCGCTAAGCACTTGCAACCGACGATCCGCAGGATAGGATACTGAAAGTCTAGTGGCCGTCTCTGACACCAAGAGCAAGTAGACCTTGCAACCGACGATCCGCAGGATAGGATACTGAAAGGACAAGAACCTCGTCGGCATCCCCTGGCGCGTCGCCCTTGCAACCGACGATCCGCAGGATAGGATACTGAAAGCTCGGCCTGCTGGTCGGCGTGGTGGTCGGCCTGGCGGCCTTGCAACCGACGATCCGCAGGATAGGATACTGAAAGGCAGAAATACGTGCCGCCGCCAGCTTCCCGACTCGTCTTGCAACCGACGATCCGCAGGATAGGATACTGAAAGTTGAAGATGTCCCGTAACACGTTGACCACCCGGGACCCCTTGCAACCGACGATCCGCAGGATAGGATACTGAAAGTGACCCGTTCCTGGGCAGCGGCACGACGGCGCTGGCCTTGCAACCGACGATCCGCAGGATAGGATACTGAAAGAGCAGTCCAGGCTCACCTCGGCATCCGCGTCGTAGGGCCTTGCAACCGACGATCCGCAGGATAGGATACTGAAAGCCAGTGGCGCCTGTAGCTCCCTGTGCCCCTTGCGGGCTTGCAACCGACGATCCGCAGGATAGGATACTGAAAGGCTGTCCTCGCAGGGGGCTACCAACCTGGCGGCCTTCCTTGCAACCGACGATCCGCAGGATAGGATACTGAAAGCACGGCCTCCGAGTTGCCCAGCGCGCCGTCGGCGCGCTTGCAACCGACGATCCGCAGGATAGGATACTGAAAGCACGCTTACACTCGCCTTTCAGCACCGCAATCGCTCTTGCAACCGACGATCCGCAGGATAGGATACTGAAAGGGCACATCCGGCGTTCCTGGGCGGGGGAAAGCGGGGCTTGCAACCGACGATCCGCAGGATAGGATACTGAAAGCAATCCCCGCCTTCTGCAGGGCTTCGAGGTAGCGCCCTTGCAACCGACGATCCGCAGGATAGGATACTGAAAGGAGAGTTGGGGTTGGTGCGGACGCTAGACTATAAGAACTTGCAACCGACGATCCGCAGGATAGGATACTGAAAGATACCAGTAGGCCGTGACTGCCATTTAGCCTCCCCCCCTTGCAACCGACGATCCGCAGGATAGGATACTGAAAGCACGTAGGTTTCCTCTTTGCCTGTGGAGGTGGCGTCCTTGCAACCGACGATCCGCAGGATAGGATACTGAAAGTTGCACGTAGAGCACATATTTTAGCTCTGGCGCTGTCTTGCAACCGACGATCCGCAGGATAGGATACTGAAAGAACGGCAAAGAGGTGGAGCGCAGTTGCCCGCGCTGCCGCTTGCAACCGACGATCCGCAGGATAGGATACTGAAAGTCTGCGTGGATCTAAGGCCGTGGTGCGCTACGAAGACTTGCAACCGACGATCCGCAGGATAGGATACTGAAAGATTCGATCGTGCGGTACAGCAGGCCGGCCGGGTTGGCTTGCAACCGACGATCCGCAGGATAGGATACTGAAAGGGCCACGAACTCAAACGCATCACCCTGCACGAACTCGACTTGCAACCGACGATCCGCAGGATAGGATACTGAAAGTTGCCGCATCTTCTACATCAGCGACTTCGACCCGGCGGGCACTTGCAACCGACGATCCGCAGGATAGGATACTGAAAGTGCTTTGTAACAAGTCGAGGTTTTCATCCCAGGAATACTTGCAACCGACGATCCGCAGGATAGGATACTGAAAGCGCCGGTTGGCCGCATCAGCGTATACCTCTTTGTAGGCCTTGCAACCGACGATCCGCAGGATAGGATACTGAAAGGTAAGGCGTCCTCTACATCCTGCGGCAAAAGCCCAATCTTGCAACCGACGATCCGCAGGATAGGATACTGAAAGCTGCTATTCCCAAACCGAGCAGGCGCAAAAGGTGGGCCTTGCAACCGACGATCCGCAGGATAGGATACTGAAAGAATCGCTGGCGGTCAGCCTCTCCCATCCGCCCTTGGCCTTGCAACCGACGATCCGCAGGATAGGATACTGAAAGGCTGTCTGACAAGTCCCAGGATGCGCTTGAGGCCGCCTTGCAACCGACGATCCGCAGGATAGGATACTGAAAGAAGCGGGCGAAGAAACGGAAAGGGAAATAAGGGGGCAAACTTGCAACCGACGATCCGCAGGATAGGATACTGAAAGGACCAACCACCGCTTGCACAAGACTCCAGATATTGGCTTGCAACCGACGATCCGCAGGATAGGATACTGAAAGGGGTCCAGGGCGTCAGCTTGCATGGCCAGCCTACAGACTTGCAACCGACGATCCGCAGGATAGGATACTGAAAGCCAGGATGCCCTTGGCCGTGCTCAGCAGATCGGCCAGCTTGCAACCGACGATCCGCAGGATAGGATACTGAAAGCTCGCGCCTTTGGCGTCTGGGCCTGGCTGCGCTGCTCTTGCAACCGACGATCCGCAGGATAGGATACTGAAAGGCCGTCCCCGCCACCAGGATGGCCGTGTCCCCCGTACCTTGCAACCGACGATCCGCAGGATAGGATACTGAAAGTCGTGCAGCGGTCGGTCACGCTCTCAGGCATCGGGTCTTGCAACCGACGATCCGCAGGATAGGATACTGAAAGATACGCTGTCGGGGAGCACGGCGGCGGGCAGCAGCCACTTGCAACCGACGATCCGCAGGATAGGATACTGAAAGTCCATTGGCGTCCCCTTCCACTCCTCCCACTGTTCCTTGACTTGCAACCGACGATCCGCAGGATAGGATACTGAAAGGGCTCTGGTCAAGGCTTCCGGCTCTTTTCAGGTACAACTTGCAACCGACGATCCGCAGGATAGGATACTGAAAGTGCCCTTCTCCCGCAGTACCGGGCGCTCACCCTCAAGCTTGCAACCGACGATCCGCAGGATAGGATACTGAAAGTCCGGCTCAGCACCATTCCCTTCCGTCCACGCTCCAGCTTGCAACCGACGATCCGCAGGATAGGATACTGAAAGTACCCAGTCTACGAATTGCTGCCCCCACTTCGCTAATTCTTGCAACCGACGATCCGCAGGATAGGATACTGAAAGCGTACCACTGACGCGGCCCGGCCATCCCCGCCCACGACTTGCAACCGACGATCCGCAGGATAGGATACTGAAAGTTGGCGGATCGCCCGTCTCCATACTGCCATTGGTTACTTGCAACCGACGATCCGCAGGATAGGATACTGAAAGTCCAGCAGCCACATCGTTGCCTCTCCTGCCAGCTTGACGACTTGCAACCGACGATCCGCAGGATAGGATACTGAAAGTTCGCCAGTTGCGCCAAGAGTGGCGGAATCTGTTCACTTGCAACCGACGATCCGCAGGATAGGATACTGAAAGTTACGGTGACACGGGCACGGCCAGCCGCTTCTACAAGCTTGCAACCGACGATCCGCAGGATAGGATACTGAAAGATACGCCGTTTGTAGTGCGAGGGACCAGGCCGCACGTAACTTGCAACCGACGATCCGCAGGATAGGATACTGAAAGATGGTGGCGGCAGCGGCGGCTACTGGCCTGTGGGCGGTCTTGCAACCGACGATCCGCAGGATAGGATACTGAAAGAGGATTGCGATACGGGCGAGGGCAGCCAACGGGGAGGCCTTGCAACCGACGATCCGCAGGATAGGATACTGAAAGATGGCAGTACCGCAAAACTCGCTTTTGACTTGACAATCTGGTTCTCATGGTATACTGTTTCTATCCTGTCAGGGAAGGAGCAGAGCATGAGAACCCCAAAGGAATTAGAGCAG
>VGNY01000127.1 GCA_016865895.1 Chloroflexota bacterium
AGGACAAGATTAAGAGGGAGAGTGAACTCCGTGGCTAGTGACCTGCATCTTGCAACTTGAAACCTGCAACTCGCGTTGACGGCTGTTGGGAAACAAACAAGACACGCAATTGTATGGTTTTAGCCAGCTATGGTAGACTTCCAATCAAAGAAGCCAAAGGAGGTATCGAACATGGAGCGAAAAGAGGAATGGCAACGCCAGCTAACTATCCTGATAATCTCTTTCCTTGCTGGCTATTTCGGCCTGGACCGGTTCTACCGCGGCCAAATCGGATGGGGCGTCATAAAGATGATAACAGTTGGAGGTGCGGGAATCTGGTACCTGGTTGATTTGGCCATAGCATCATACAGACTGGGAAAGCTCGGCTAATAAGACAAATTCCGTCTGATATTGCACCTATATGCTTATAAGTGCCACAATAGTGCTAATCTGAGAATCCAAGATTGCGTTGAGGTGTGTTCATGGTCATTGCAAAGGAGTGGTTCACCGTGGTGGAAGCTGCTGAGTACCTGTGTGTTTCGAGGAGAACCATCTACAAACTAACCAAAGAAGGCAGGCTGCCCGCTTTTCGCATTGGAAAGGAGCGTCATCGCCGCTTCCGCAAGGAGGATTTAGACAAGGTGCCTCTTCCGGGTGAGGAAACCGCAAATCTGGAGGCACTCCTTAAACTCAGCGGGAAAACCGACGCGGTGCTAGCCGAACTCTGGGACAACGAAAAAGATGCAGCCTATGACCGAATATAGCCGGGGAGACGTAGTGCTTGTCGGCTTCATCTTCTCGGACGAAACGGGTGGGAAACATCGACCCGCCGTCATAGTAAGCGCAGATGCCTATCACAAAAGTCGCCAAGAGGTCATAATTGCAGCGATTACCAGCAGAACTGAGAAGGTACTCGTGGGCGACCACCTAATTGATGACTGGCAAGGCGCTGGACTCCTTTTCCCGTCGGTAGCAACTGGCATTTTAAGAACAATAAAGCAAGCCATGATAGCCAGGAAACTCGGTACCATGCCCCGGCCTGATATGCAAGCAATCGAAGGCAAATTGCGGGATGCCCTGGGACTCTGAGAGGCAGTTATACTAAAATGGGGAGGCAATACACATTCTTGCTTTCCAAACTTCATCACAACACTCCGGGATAAGCCGTAACAAATCTTGGAATGCTCTCCTCTTTAAGTATAACCCACACGGTGACAATTCTCACTGTCCCGAACACGTTAGGATAGCAGTCGAACTTGAAGTTAAGTATTGAAGTTAGCCTCGTAGAAGAAAAGCCCAGAAGAGGGGAAACTCTATTGAAATTCCTGTTGGCTTCGGTTTTTGAGTCCCAAGAACACCAGCCATAAGAAGGGGATGATGAATAGCAGTAGCCACCATAAACTTCTGTTCTTTTGTTTCAAAGCCCACCCAGTAAAGGTCAACAGCACTAGCAGTATTAACAATGGTACTAACAAATAAACAACCTGCTGGGGGATACCCAAGACACCTGCAATAATCAATGCCAATGGCATCACCGTAACCCAAAGTATAACGATAGTCCAATTCAAATGCCGTTGAGACCAATCCTGTGAACATAATGAAAATGACCCATAAAAAGCCAAGAATACCAAAATTGATGCCTCTACAACTAACCAGATGCTATCCCACACACTGTCAAAGGAAATGCCGAAACCAAAAAGGCTGATAATTCCCCATATTATTACAGCAATAACTCCTATAAAGAAAAGGAATATGGCAGCCCAGGAAGCAAGCCCTATAGCTAACGGAGTCCCTATTAAGAGAACTAATAACCCCCACGCTATCGAACCTTCTGAAAACAATTTAACTGCCCACAATATCATTGACAAACCAGCTATAGCAGGAACTGCAAATTGCACAATCTGGAATAAGACGAATAAGACTCCTCCAGTCAAATATGAACCACCAATACGCATCATCTTTGGAATTTTCAAAATAAAGCTTTGCCTTGGTTGGTCTTGCGTATAACTTATTTCTGGACTATCCTTATGCGACTTCGCGGCCTGCTGCGGTTGTTGATATTGTGGTTGAGAAGATTGCTGTTGAACAGTCATCAATGGCGATCCACAATTACCGCAGAACCTGACCCCTAAAGCAACTGGAGCACCGCAGTTAGGACACTTATACCATTGCTGCATCTTCCACCTCCATCATTCTGATCAGTATAGCAGAGTGGAGTCTGTCCCTAGGCAGCAGAAGTTAGCCCCCTAGACAAATTCCAATTATGGTTAAATCGGAAAAGTAGATACACTACCTCGATTTTGACCTCAAGGAATACACAAAACTCTGTGCCTGCCCAAAAAGCTCAATAGGCAATACGAGCAAAGCGGGTATTCCTGGCATTCCGCAGAATTCATTGAACCGCCTTCCGAGGCTGAAAGCCATAGCGTTGAAATCCCCTCTCTTCTCGTTGAGTATTTGAGCATACGCAGTAAGTCGTTCTTGTAAGGCTTCCAGAGCAACAACGTTTTTTAAATGAGCAGAAAAAGCTTCCCTGAAGATACGCGATTCCTCTTGTGTATGGGTAGTTGCCCACCAATAATCAAGTGCAAATACAAAAAAGAGGACCATTTCGTCTTCCACCTTCGGTAACTTCGAGTGGTGCTGAGCATTAAGATTCTGACGCAGCGATTGGCTAGCAGACTTTGCAACGGTACTGGTTATCCGGAGAAGACTAAGGGTAACAGCTTCTGCATTGAATGTCTTACCGATTTGTCTCCCTTGAGTAGCCAAATTTACTTGAGTCCCACAATTGCCACAAAACTTAGCCTCAGAAGCAACTGGAGCGCCGCAGTTAGGACACTTATACCATTGCTGCATCTTCCACCCCCATCATTCTAATCAGTTTAGGGCAACGCTCGGATACCTCTGGCGATACTTCTCTATAGTCTTATCTAAATCATCATAAAACTTGAGTCTCTGCATAACTGGTTGTTGATGACGGCCAGTCTCAAACACATACATGAGAGAAATAATCCTCTTGAGGTCGTGCACCGAAGGCAATTCACTTATGCTAGAGAGCTCTTTTAGCACTAATGCCCGTATGTCGTTATCTCGAGGTGATATATTGCGTGTCACCAGGTAGCGCGTTTCGACCATCACATACAATGCGTCACGATGGTTATCACCAGCCACCCGAGAGCTAAAATACGCCTGCAAGTTTGCTTCGATAAGGCCGTGAATAGGATTGATTAAACTCTTGAAGATACCCATAGTAAACTCCTTTCCCATCTACTTATGAACCTGGATAATCATTTTCAGCCTAATCAAAGAAGCGCGACTTATCCGGACTAATCATACATGGAAATCCCTATCAGAATCTATACGTTTCTCGGCTTTGTATCTTAGCGATTGCATTTACGCCTCATGCTTTTCCACCGTGCCGATTACCTTGTTTTGCTCGATATAATGACTGGCCCACTCTAACAGGTCAATGCCATCAATTGAGGGTTTCACCCTGGAAGCTTCAGCCTCATACCACTTCTGGCTTTTTTGTATCACGCCATACCACATAGCGCGCATGTCTGAAAATTCCTTTTTTAGAACATAGAGAACGATTACGGTTGACAGCAATACCCAGTTATCTGTTTTGCCTTGTCCCACTATTTTTGCAGCGCACTCTTCCAGATTGGCGTAAGAGAGTCCAATAACCTTCACTGCAGCTCTATCAAGCTCAAATCCGCCTTCTCCTCTTTGCAACGCCAGGATGGAGAGCAATAGTTCCTGTTTCTTTGTAGTTGCCGATGGCCTTCGGGACATTCTATGTGCCTCGATTATGGAATTTGGACAATTTATACCTTCCTTGATTGCAGTGATATAATGACAAACATCTACCTCATGGCCACTATCCATCATTAGGAGACGCGTGGCGCTGTACTTGGTGGGACCGCGAAGACCGCCATGCCAGTCTTTTGTTAGCATAACTGGGATTTTTCGGAACACTAAGTCACCAGTGCCCCCCTGCGCATCAGGTCTCTTCTCCACTACAACATAGCTGGTCTCCTTGGAAAGGACACCATACTCCTTAGACAAGGCAATGATTGCTTCCTTAGTATCTCTTTCTTTTCTTTCGACCTGCTTCGACCCGCTTGCACTCGCTACACCACCCTCTAGCTCCTCTATTTTTCCTCGAGCCCATAGCAGTGAAACAGGGGTATCCGTTCCCACAACCGGCTTAATACTAACGACCCATTCTTGCCTGGAGTTCATAAAATCACCAGCAATCACGAGTGTATTCGGTACAGCCGTGCCATTTAGTACTTTTGCGAAGATACTTATAGCTTCTCCATTATAGACGATAGGCATGGATGGTATCTGGTCAACTTCAAAGCCCCACTGGACACTGCAATTGTTGATCTTTCCGCTCATCACCTTCCGAAACAATCTTAGTACTTTAGGCTCTATCCTCTCACCGGGGACTATGCACTCCGAAGCACCACCCGAAGACCTTGCCAGTAGTTTGATAAGGTACTCGTTTGGTCCATAACCTATGCCTACTGTGAAAAGACTCGTTGTCTGACTATGCCCTTGAACCAAACTGGATATCTTTGTCTCGTTTCCCACCTGGCCATCGGTGATGAGAATAATATTCCTGTGATTATCCTGCTCGATTACATCCTGATATATAGCAAGAAGCGGAGCTAACAATTCTGTGCCACCTAAATCGGCCTGTACCCCTGAAAGATAGTTAACTGCTGTTTCCAGATTACCCTGTGTGTACGGTTTGCTCATTTCGAATAACTTCTCAAAAGTGCTACCGAACCTGTACACATTGAAACGCATCGATGCGTCCATGCCTTTCAAGAATATAATCAGCGCTTGCTTAGCCTCTTTTATAGAACTCCCATTCATGGAACCAGAACAATCCAGAACGAATATAATTTCCTTACTGGAATCAGCATGGTTGTTCAATACTTTTAGTGACGGGACGAAGTCGATCTGGATGAACTTTTCGTCCCCCCGTGTCCAGTAAAATGCCCTATTTTGAAACTCTTCCGTATATGTGATATCAAGCACAAAATCCCTGTCCATAGCTACCGTTTGCGCTGAGAACTCTACTTTTACGGAATCTCCATCAAATTGAGTAATAATGCTATGGGAAGGTGAGTTGATTGCTGAAACACCTCTTCGCCCGTGAATCTCTAGATAAACGTTTAAGCCATAAGGGACTGTGTCAGCATATACGGGATTAACAATATCGCCGACAAAGATTCCTCCCTCATCATCCATGTTATCAGGAACATATCGCGGTGATATTGTGGTTGGCAGGAAAAATCGCACTTCCTGACCATAAGTGTCAAGCATAATAACATAGTCGATCTCAATGATAGCCGAAGTGTTTGGGTTCAAATTGCCCAGAGACAAGGTAA
>VGNY01000128.1 GCA_016865895.1 Chloroflexota bacterium
GTATTCAACACGGTCAGTATCCGACTGCTTCAGGCCGTCCATGCTGATGTCCGCACCACTCATAGCAGAGATGTTCTGCCATTCGTACTGCGTAACACCAAGTCCGCCCGGAATATCAATGACGCAACCCTTACTGATTAACCAGTTAATGAACACCATGCGGTGTTGCCGTTCCTGACCAATCGCGTCATCAATGTACTTCCATTCGTCACGAAGCAGGGTACTCTCATTGGCCGCGCCAACGCAGTGTGCCTTAAACTTCGGCTGACCCTTATCATCCTGACCATCAGGCAGGGTGATATAAGCAAGGTCATTACGCTTCTCACCACGATACGGACGTTTACTGTTCACGTCGAAGGGCGTGTGAGCGGAGACAACAGGGATGTTAGCCTCATCAAGATTAACCATAAAAGGGGTGAAACCCATAACTATTCTCCTTTCCTAACTACACTTAGACGCGAAGGACGCGAACAACCAACCGGGTATCCGTGTCAGAATCTGCAACCGCCGTCTCCGCACGGAACAGAGTCTGCGCGTTGTCACCGGGGCCAGGGTTGGCAATAACCTTACCATTGGTATGCGGCGACAGCAACGTACCAACCGCAACAGCGGTAGTCGCCTGACCATACACAACATACTTCTCGCCAACCTGTAGGAACTTGACGCGGATGTGATCGCCAGTAGCAATATCATCGTCAATCGTCAGACCCTGCAGGTCATCCTCAAACACGATGCAAGGCGGATAATTCACGTCTGCAGTCACACGATACGTAGGAAGTGCAGCGGGGCCAGTACCAAGAGTAGTACCACCACTGTACTGATACACAAGGTATCCGGGATAGATCGTCTCAGCACCGGAACTGGTATGGACGAATTTGCCGTCCTCCCACACTTCGCTGAACGACCGAACGATAACGGATTTATTCGTAACAGCCATATTAACCTCTCCTTAGACCCCGATGTAAGGGGTTTCTTCACTCACACTACCGGAAGCATTGATACCACCGGGGCCACCCATACCTGAACGGTCAACCTTAGCGTGGGTAGGTTTCGCCAAAGCTGCAATCTTCTTCAACTGACCAAAAGGCATAGCATTAAGCTCTTCAGCCGTAAACGCGCATTCCTTATTAGCAGTAATACCATCAATCAATTCCTTCTTCATATTGGCAAGAAGCGTCTTAGCCTCCTCCAATTCCGCATTGACCACAGGAACAGTCTCAACTGCCTTAGCCTTATTCGCGGCTGCTTCGGCGGCTTCCTTCTCTTCCTTAGCCTTATTAGCGGCCTCTTCCGCAGCCTTAGCGTCTGCGGCTTTCTTTTCCTCAGCGGCCTTATTTGCGGCTTCTTCCGCAATCTTATCTTCGGCAGCTTTCTTTTCAGCATCAGTCATAGTATTAGCTCCTAATGTGCTAACGGGAGGGTACTCAACCTTCTGGAACACTTCGACACCCTCTCCGATAGTCAAAGCACCAGTCTCTTTATTAAAAGTATAGTCGTAAGCAAGCAGTTTGCTCTGATACCCAACTACCACGTTTGCATCGAATACATCAACAAGTCCAAAATACTGTCCTTCACCAAGTTTTGCTTCTAAAGCATTACGGAGAAGTCTGTTACGTTCGTATATGCTCACGTCGTTTGTACCAAACATAACATTCACCCTTGGGAAACCTGCACCATCCTTAATAGAACATGCACCAATATCACCGGGAAGTAATGCGAGATGGTCAGGCAAATGGTTCACTGCCTTACCCTCATATTCCTTATTGCCAAAAACACCTTTTTCTTCTACCTTATCAAGGAATAGTCCAGTCGAAACCTCAAGCATCTTTCCAGAAGTAATAGCGTCGCGCACCTCAGGGAACTGGTCTAGCTTATTAACATCAAGCCATACCTGCGCCTTTAGTTTGGTATCTGTACCTTCCGCAGACGTATCGAAAATAAAACCAATCTGGCACTGCTCAAGGACTTCAGGACTATTAGCAGAAGTGAACTTGCCGTTCTTCTTGGGATGACCAACTGTAACGGGACGGCCATTCCAACCGGGAACACCACGTTTCAGTTCATCTTTAGGATAGAGGATACCGTTCATCACAGTTTCCTTAGCCATAATGACAGAACCAGCAAGATATGAACGGCCATTGAGCTTCTTTAACTGAAGCCCATCCGCATTCATTCCTGCTGTAGCTAGTGATACGAATTCTGACATAAACTATCCTTCCGTTGTTGATACCATAACAAAAACTATACTATATGTCAAGTGTCTGGCGTTTCATTCTTACCATCTTTGGGAGTTTGTATACCCTTTTTCTCGGTAAGTTCCTGTTTCAACTTCTTAAACTTAGCTTCATCAAATCCATTCGACATCTGTTCCGCAAGTTCAATACTGTATCGCCATACATTGATAAGGTAATCACGGAAAGGCATAACAGTATAAAGACTATTACCCGCATAAGTAGATAGCGCATTAGTGAAGTTAAGCGCGGACTCGCTAATATCTTTATCTGATGGGATAGCTAATGAAGGCCAAATGACCTTATAACTGGCTTTTGGTGCGGAGATAATGCCGTATTTGATACAGAAATCAACAAAAGGACGTAAAAGTTTAGGTTCCGCAGTGTTTGTGCGCCTTGTGGTAATCTGTTGTGCCCAGTTCTCAGCGTCTTGTGTAGAGGCTAATTTGCCCATTTCTGAGCCGGAAAGGATGCGTTTTGGGATGCGGGAAGCGATAGCAACCATAGTCAACTGTGCGTCTAAGTGTTCTTTTGGGCTTGCAACAGCGGGTGCAATAGGGTTTGTCTTGACGCCTTGTAGCAACATTGACCTATCAAGACCCATCAGATACTGTTGAATCTCCTGCTTCATGGCCGTCTTGTCATCTGCTGACAATTCGGCATCCGTATCAGCCTCAAAACTAAATCCTTGGTATGCCCCGCGCCAGAACATTTCACCAGAACCAGCAACAATCTTGAGAATGTCCATCAAACGGTCATATACACGCTTTAGACGAGGAACGCCGAACACCTCACTATTAAGCGCATTATCCGCAAAATGGATAACACGGCTATAATGCACCTTGAGTGTGCCTTGATTCATGGGGATGGACGTTGTTCGGCGGGTAAACTCATTAGGTTTAATCTCATACATCTCAGGGAGGGTATATCGCTCACTAAACTTATCCTCATCCCATTCCGTAATTCTGCATTCACCCTCAGTATAGGGGCGCATATATACGATCTTGTGTTTTCCACCCTCTTCTAATGGCTCAGACAGGTCTTTTCCATCATCAATACCAATAACAAGAACGCCATATTCTCCGATACCGGATAAAACATCGAATGAGCGTAGAGTAGATATGACTTTACCGTTGCTGATAAATGCTTTCCAGTCTTTTTCAAACGCAGTATCAGATGGTTTTTCATTTTCGTATACCTCTGGTGGCGTAATCCACGTATAGTCAGGGTAAGTTTCGATAACACGAGTGGCTACATCCTGCCGATCATACGCAGTTAAATAGTCCTCAAATGTCAATGTCTCAGGGTATCCAGCCACTTCACGGATATTACGTGCGCCCGAAAACTGGTTATGGGTGCCTGATTTTTGAAGAAGGGCTAGCCTACCACCCGGAAGTGAGCTGGTTGCATTCCCATACAGTATCTTCCGCATGGTATTAACGTCAACTTCAATCGTATTTTTCTTTTTAGCAGGCATATTTGTACCTTATCACATAATATACTACATGTCAAGCTATCGCCATACCCCAATATGACCTGTTTTATTCATCAAACCTCTTACTGCCCATACCATAGCGTCTAATCTGTCTGGGGATGGTTCGCCGGAAGCTGGTGCCCAACTGGTTAATTCGTTCTCTAGCTCAGTAAACTCACCTACAAAGTGTAATCTACCTTTTTCGCAAGCAGTAGCAACAGGTTCAGCGCGTATAGCCTTGCCTCGTGTCGCCCGAACAGGTTTATACGGCACAAGCGGCATAATAGTCCTTAGATTGGCCTCTACCAAGTCACCGCCTTGGTTAATTTCCGCGATAATCTCATTAGCATCTTGCTTTTCATAACAATCTATGGCCGCTCTAGCCCACATCGCAGGTGTGCCATTTAGTGTAGCATCATCTAGTATATAATAATGGTCTTCCCCATTCACTTTTGCTACACCCGCCGCCACTATACCAGTGTTATTTGACCCATTATTAGCGGTAACAGCAGGGTCAATACCTACTACTACCCGTCTCATTTCAGGTGCGGCCTTCACCCGATACTTGCAAATATCACCCCATTTGAACAATGCGCCTTCTGCATCATCGGTAAACTCGCCATCCTTAAACCGCTTTCTGTCTCTTTCGGACAGAGACATAAGGGTACTTTCAATATAGTTATCCGCAAGATTCTCACGATTATCTTCTGGATTCATCTTGAGATACCCGTATGATTCCTGAAACTTAATCGGGGTATTATCTACTGGATGTACGTTTTGTATCCATACCTTATATGTCCAATGCCGCTTATTTGGGGGGTTACAGTCAAAGTATAGTTTATTGACCAGTGCGGGGTTCTTACTTGCTAGACGAGTTTTAACTACTTCGATAGCCTCCCAATCTAATTGACTACACTCATTAAAATAAATACTGCTAAACTCAGTGCCAAGAATCTTCTCAACTCGCTCCCCATCATCCAAGCCGCCTATCCATATCTCGGAACCATTCGGAAGTTTATAAAACCATCGTGTCTTAGACAGTTTATAATCCAATCCCGGAAAAGCCAATTCAAATACTTTTGGTATAGTCTGATGTACAAGTGAGTTAATAGCATGGTTAAATCTAAGACGAAGCATCAGATGACAACTGCCCGGTGCCTTCAGTGCCCGTACTATCATAGTGTACACAAGAATAAATGTCTTGCCTGACCGCGAGCCACCTGACAGGAGTATATTAGTCTTAGTAGGGTCAGCAAGTAATGACAGTGCATCTATCTGCTTCGGAGTCTTCTTAAATTCAGTCTGCATAGAACACCAATACTACAGCGCACTGTCTGTCTTATCTAGGTTAATAGTAATACCAACTACCTTATCCTCATCTCCTGAGTACCTACTGTTCTCTCTACCCTTCAGGAATAACCGCAGCGCACCAACATCAGGAGGAAAGTAGACTTCTTCTTCTTTTTCAAACTCTTCTACTACCGATCCATTAACCACTTTGCGCGATACGCTTTTAACCGTCGTAGAGAAGCCTTTTACGCGTTTTAGTAGTGCG
>VGNY01000129.1 GCA_016865895.1 Chloroflexota bacterium
TCAAATTCCGTCTCTTCTATGGTCTCCTTGGCCATCAGGTGTTCGGCGACCAGCTTCAGCCTTTCTTTATTCTCATTCAAAATCTTCTTGGCAGTGTCGTAAGCACGCTGAATAAGCCCCTTAACCTCATCATCAATCTCCTCGGCTACCTTCTCGCTGTAGTTCCTCTGCTCGTGGATTTCACGACCGAGGAAAACAAGCTCTTCTCGTTTACCGAAGGTGCGAGGCCCCAATTTATTGCTCATTCCGTATTCGGTTACCATTTTTCGGGCGAGGCTGGTTGACTGTTCCAAGTCGTTTTGGGCTCCGGTGGTTACCTCACCAAAGGTAATCTCTTCGGCTGCGCGCCCTGCTAGACTTACTGCCAGTCTATCCTCGAACTGGGAATGTGTCCACAGGTGGCGGTCTTCGGTGGGCAGAAAGCGAGTCCAGCCGCCCATCATACCCCGAGCCACAATGGATATTTTATGTACCGGGTCAGCATTGGGCAGCATCTTGGCAACTAAGGCATGGCCTGTTTCGTGGTAGGCTATGATTTCCTTTTCCTTCTGGCTTATTATCCGCCCTTTCTTTTCTGGGCCAGCGATAACTCGGTCAATAGAATCCTCCAGTTCTTTCAGGCCGATTTCCTTCATGTCACGCCTGGCTGCCAGAAGTGCTCCCTCATTGATTAAATTTGCTAAATCGGCCCCACTAAAACCGGGAGTCTGTTTAGCTATCACCTCTAAGTTAGCGTCTTTAGCTAAAGGTTTGCCTTTAGCGTGAACCTGTAGGATGGCTTTACGACCGTTTATATCTGGCTGGTCGATGACAACGTGGCGGTCGAAGCGCCCGGGTCGCAACAACGCTGGGTCCAGGATATCGGGGCGATTGGTAGCCGATAGGACGATAACATTGGTGCTGCTATCGAATCCGTCCATTTCCACCAATATCTGGTTCAAGGTTTGCTCCCGTTCATCATGGCCGCCACCAAGCCCAGCCCCACGGTGTCTGCCCACAGCATCTATCTCGTCAACAAAGACAATACACGGCGAATTGCGCTTAGCTTGGTCGAAAAGGTCTCTGACTCTGGAAGCGCCGACACCGACGAACATCTCTACGAATTCGCTGCCGCTGATAGAATAAAATGGGACTCCAGCCTCGCCAGCCACAGCTTTGGCTATTAAGGTCTTTCCACAGCCGGGTGGTCCTACTAGAAGGACACCTCGTGGGATACGAGCTCCCAAGGCCAGGAACTTCTGAGGTGATTTGAGAAACTCAACTATCTCCTGAAGCTCGCCTTTTGCCTCGTCAACTCCAGCAACGTCGGCAAAGGTGACGGTGGGTTTATTGCCAGATGCCAGCCGTGCTCGGCTCTTGATGAAGTTGAAGGCCTGTGTATTGGCGCCTCGGGCTGAGCGGAAGAGGAAAAAGAGCAGTGCACCGAATAGTAGCAGGGGGATGAAGCTAATCATTAAGCTTCCCCAGTCGAATCCGCCAGCTTTGACATTGAACTTGATTCCACCTTCATCGAGTGTTATTCCTGCCTCTTTGAGGGTGTCCATGAGCTCCTTGGTACTGCCAACGAAGGACGATTCAATTACCTTCTTATCGTCTTTTAAGCCGATGATAGTATTTCCTTGTTGCTGGATGGTGTCTATATTCCCTTCTTTGGCCTGCTCGATGAAGGTATAGAAATCTACACTCTTTGGTTTGTTAGCTGTCGGCAGGAAGCTGAAAGCTAGGGCTAATATAGCCACTAGGAGCAACAGGTAAAATAAACTACCTTGCCACCACTTCGGTTTCATATTATGTTTCCTTCACACAATATTATATATCAAATGCCAACAAATATAAAAAAGAGAGATGTGGGGATATTCAGGTCTGTCCGATTAGTGTTGCCCGGTGGCTTTGTAGGTCTGCTGCAAAAGCAAGGTATCTTCCTCAAGGTTGGGGCTTTCGGCGATGACCAGCCCCTTCACCTTATAATCGCGCAGGGCATGGATAAATTCAACGTAGTTGAAATCTGACTCCCTCAAGTTCAGGTGCTTGGTTTCTCCGCTTTTGCCATAAGCTATGCCTGATACATGTATATGCATGTTATCTAGAGCTTGCCTGCCTAACTTGTTTTCCACTTGCTTCAGAATAAAGATAAACTCATCGTAGGAATTGAGCTTGCCGCTACGGGCATGCCAGTGAGCGAAGTCTATGCATGGCGCTACCCCTTCCACTTCAGCGCTCAGATCCAGCACCTCTTCCAGAGTGCCAAACTGACTGGTTTTCCCGGTGACTTCAGGCCTGACCCAGACCCGATTGCCTTCAGTCTTGAGCTGTCCAGTTATCTGCTGCAGTTGCTTCTTGACCTTGTCGTAGACCTGGCTTGGTGGCTCACCCATATAAAAGGCAGCGTGGAAAACGATGCTGGTAGCACCGCAGAGAGAGGCAATTCGGGCTGTCTGAAAAATCCTTTCCTGGCTGGCTTTCAGCTTTTCGGGTTCGGAGGCATTTAGATTAATGAAGTAAGGGCCGTGAGCGCTAAGCGATATCTTCTTGCTATAGGCTACTTCAGCTACCGTGAGGGCTGTTTCCCGGCTCATCTTGACTCCCTGGACGAATTCCAACTCCATACATCCCAAGCCCAGTTCGGCAACACGCTCAATGCCGGCTACTGTAGACCTTGCCCTGGCACTTAACGGCACTCCCGCCGGCCCAAAAAGCAGCTTCTCCATAATGTTAACTCTGGCAGCTTTATTTAAGCCAATTATACTGGGAGACGGGTTAAAATACTACTATTGTAGGATTAAAACAAAATGTAGTTGCGGGGGTTTAGCTCCGCCCAAAATCTAGCCGAAGTGCCCCGAATGTTTGCAACTACATGTTTGCCCTGCCCACCGGGCGAATTTAAAAGGTCGCGGCTCCATTACTTATAGCAGTAGTCGCCCCTCTCCCGACAAGAATTTGGGTCAACTCGGCACTTTGCTCAGAGCAATATGCCATGATATGATATCACTTCACAGGCTAGCAACGGCTGATACCCTGTGTAAGAGAGATTAAGGAGCTG
The DNA here is from genome assembly GCA_016865895.1 of Chloroflexota bacterium. GTDB lineage: Bacteria > Chloroflexota > Dehalococcoidia > GIF9 > UBA5629 > VGNY01. The sequence continues at coordinate 3,041 of VGNY01000129.1, forward strand.
ACATGTGGATTAGAGAACCAGGCAAAGTCACTGACAGGTTAGATTTCCTGGGAACAACTGATAATTGCTTGTACTTACTCAAGGGTAAGGCGGCTATGATTATCGGCGGCGGCATGAGCTGGGTAGCACCATCGCTGGAGAAACAGTTCTCACAATTGGATTTCGCACCCGAAAAGCTCAAGTATCTGGTGCTCTCTCATTCACATTTCGACCACTGTGGAGCTGCACCCTATCTGAAGAGGAAATTTCCGCATATCCAGATACTCGCTTCAGCATACTCAGAAAAGGTGTTTTCCAAGGAAAAGGCGGTGAATTTCATCGCTGCCACTAATAAGTACATGATTGACAGAATGGGGCTTCAACAGGAATATGAAAGGTTGAATTTGAAGTTTGACGGGATTCATGTTGACCACATCGTTACCGAAAATGACATCATAGATGTTGGCGACGGCATAAAAGTCCACTTCATAGAGGTGCCAGGTCACACCCAATGTTCAATTGCAGTGCATATACCTGAGTTAAAGGCTTTGTTCCCGTCTGATGCTGCCCCTCCTCCCACAGGCACAGACGGCGTGTTCTTTCCCGGGCCTCAATATGACTTCGGTATGTATAAGCAATCGCTGGAGAGGTTAGCTAGCTATGAAGTTGAAATATGTGCCTTCGAGCACTACGGCGTAGTCATCGGTGACGAGGCAACAAAAATCTTGCAGGATGGACTACGCCAAACAGAGTGGTTTAAGAACCTCATTATCGCGCTATATCAACAGACAGGAGACTTCGACCAGACAGTCAAAAGAGCTGCCGCTGAGACTATGCAGAAGAGTGAATTCGACTTCATGGACAAGGATACCCAGCTCACCATTTTAACCACTGTAATCCGCAAAATACTGAGCTACGCCAAACTCCTTGACGAGCCACAAGCAACGTAACCACCTTTACGAAGCAGCTTTTTCACTTCTACTGTGATTTGGATTTCTCCAAGAGGGAAGCCGAGCCCTGCCTTATATCCTGACGCGAAGTAACTGCGGTGACTGCCTCGTAGTTTAAGCCTAATTCCAAGGGGTAAGACACAGCCACATTGATGGCTCTTTTAGCGCCCTGAATTAGCGCCGGGGCGACGGAGGCAATTTCCTGAGCAAGCTTCCTTGCTTCTTCCATAAGTTTATCGAGAGGATAAACACGTTCTACCAGCCCAATCCTCAAAGCCTCGGCGGCATCTATTCGCCGGCCGGTAAATATAAGCTCCTTAGCCTTCCCAGCGCCAACAATCTTGGTCAGGCGTTGTGTGCCTCCAACATCAGGTATACTACCCATCTGCACTTCGGGCAGACTAAAGATGGCGGTTTCTGAAGCAAGTCTGATATCGCAAGCCAGGGCCAATTCAAGGCCGATGCCGAAACAGTAGCCGTTAATGGCGGCTATAACTGGCACCGGAAGAGTCTCAAACATGGTATAGATTTGTCCCGCCATTTGAAGGGCTTCAAACTCAGAACGGACGGCACGGCTGGGCAGTATGCCCTCACCCGCCATAGCTGCCTTGAGGTCCAGGCCAGAGGTGAAAGAGCGGTCGCCGGCCCCAGTAATTATGGCAACTCTGATTTCAGTATCAGACTGTATATGCTCGGCAGTGGCTCTAAGCCCCTCGAGTACACCTCCATCAATGGCATTTCTAATTTCAGGTCGGTTAAGCATAACCATCGCCACTTTGTCCTCTACTTCCAGCAACACCTTCTTGTTTTCAGCCATTTCTATCTCTCCTTTCCATACTCTCCCCCTTCAAAGGGTAAATTTGGATAATCAGGCCACAGCAAAAATACAAGTGCGATTACCAACTAATGTGCTAAAATGGCTCTGATTTCTTTTTCAGCACAGCAATGAGGTTGTCCAGAGGTATCGCAGTCAGGGTCAAAGTTTGAAGGCCTCCCCTACCACTCAAATGTATGGCTAATTTGGCTGCGATTTCATCGCTTGGTGCCTCGACAATGTTGACAAAATCATACGGCCCCAGAAGACCGTATTGAGCCAATATCTTGACTCCCATATACTCTACTTCTTTGTTAAGCTCCTTAAGCCATTCTGGATACTCTTCGATTTTTCGTCTGCCCTCGCCGGTAAGGGTGGTCAGCATAAGATATACAGCCATCGCTACCTCCTCTT
>VGNY01000130.1 GCA_016865895.1 Chloroflexota bacterium
TGCAGAGATTGCCACGCCCTCGCTGCGCTCGGTCTCGCAATGACACTTTGGGTTCGCTCACAGGACAATTAAAGCAACGTATTTCTGAGACGAGGCGCTAGGAGAGGTCTTTCTTCATCTGTTCGAACTCTGCCTGGGAGATTTCGCCCCGGGCATAGCGTTCCTTAGCAATATCCAGAGGGCCTTTCCCGCCGCTCCTGCCGCTCTCGGTAATCTTTTTGATTCCCCAGACGATAAGCCAGATAACCAGTCCCCAGAACAGCAGCATCCACAATCCGCCGAATACCATCCAGAAAGGAAATCCGTTTCCCCACCAGTTCCACATCATGGTCGTCCCCTCCTTTCGCCTTCAGCCTTGCGGTGGCAAGCTGTTAGCATCTCTTGGCTTTATTATAACGTAGTTGCAACATCCCGCCATGTTCTGGAGGTTATGCCGACACTGTGGCATACTTATGTCAAGAGCCTTCCAAGAGAGCAATGATTAAACTGTTACACACCGCTGATATCCACCTCGGCAGGGTAGGACTCTGCCGTTGAACAATTTGCTGGCAAATGTGAGTGCGGCGGAAGCTACAGCATGGCAGCCAAGCCGAGGTATCCGAAATGTCATTCAACAGATTTTGAGGATTCTGGCGGGATGGAGATCTTCTATGATTAAAATGATGCTGCAATATTGGGGCTATTGTTTTAGCCAGTATTCATTCCTATTGCCATCAAAAAGATAACATTATCTAGGAGATGAGTTTATGGCAGCTAACATTTTTATAGGTAAAGTCGATAGATCCGGTAGAGGTCGTGAATCTTGCCACAGCATATTCCGTTTGATTGGTAAAAACGAGGACGCTTTAACCTATGCCTTGGGATATCTGTTAGCCCATGACAAACGATTATGCTTGGACATACTAAAGTGCAAGAACATCTTTGAGAAGAAAAGGGGCAAGAATTGGGATAAGTTGCTCAAAGATTACTCCATACATCTGCAGGAAGTAACCGAACCTAAAGGGGGCCGCCGAGATATTGTGATACATGCCCCAAATCTAAGAGTAGTCATTGAAGCAAAAATAGGTGGGACAATTCCGAGTATCGAACAAATTAGGAAGTATACCGAGGAATTCCGTGATCATAAAGAGGATAGAAAGGCTATTGTAGCCTTGACAAGGGATACCCGCCCAGCAGAAATTGAACATCAAATATCTCGGGAATGCGCCACTGAGGGTATAAATTTTTACACTCTGCGTTGGCATGAAGTTTATGAAATCGTACGGAAACGTTCTCACAGTGGAATGGATTCCACTGAATTGAGTTATCTTTACAATGAGTTCATAAGATTTTTCAAGGAGGACTACGATATGAAATATTACGAGCACGAAGTTAGGGTTCAAGATGTAGATGAGGAAAATGCAAAGATATATCGCGAAGGTAGAATGTACATTGGTAGTTATAGTGAGGCTCTTTATTTTGCACCGTATTTTACTGGTGGGCTAGGTATTACTCACGTAAGTAGAGTAATTGAAGTAAAGAAAGCAAAGGTAGACGAGTCCGTTTTTGAGATATTTGCCAGAGATTTCGATAAAGATAATCCAGACTATAAAGATAATTGGGGAAAGTGGAGGGAGGGTCTAAAGTTAATTCTCGAACGCGCCAAGCTTCCAGGGAAAGGAAGCGGAAAGGGAGGCGGGTTTTATGGAAAAGAGGGAACATTTTGGTTTCTCGGTGAGCCGATTAAAATCAGAGAGGAGCCGCTTCGCAAATCCAAAACTTTTTTCATGATTCCACGCAATTTCAGTCTTAGATTTGATGAGCTGCTAACGTTGCCAGAACTGGGCAAGTCCATATCAGATTCTGAGTCATAGGTCGGTAGCAACGATTTTTGAGGGGGTCCCCGAAATTTGGACAGGTTGTTAAGCAATGGTTCTGCAGAATCCTCTGGGGATATCTCTAACCTGCCAGCCCACGCACTGATTTTAGGAAAATACTTCCCAAACCGCCGTTTACACCAGTTCTATTACCTTGTCGGCGATGCCGTCGTAGGCGTCGCTCAATGTGAAGATTATTATCTGCTGCTTTTGGCTTAGCTGGCGCAGAAAGTCCAGCGTACAGTTCAGGCGGGTTGTGAAGGACCTAAGCGCTTACTAAGGTATATTCCTCTTTTGTGCTAGGATTTCCCTCAAGTAATCCTCTCCTTTACTTAGAACACCGAGAGAATGCTTCTTTGTAGCTGCTTCGAAGGCTGGGCATATCAGAGACTCTATGTCCTTGACTCGGTATGCTCGCAATCGGCTTAGGAGGTAAGTGCCTTTCTGAAGTCGTGAGATGGGTATGCTAGCCATTATCCAATCCTCAAAAGGTTGCATGCGCAGTGCAGCTATGAGCGGTATATACCCGTCGTGGGTCCGATCCTTGAGAGCTTCGATGTTATCCTGTGATATGGTGATTCTGTCTGCGTCAGTTGTCTTGACTTCTACTGCATATCTCATCCCGCAGGGGCTTGTAACATCTATATCGACACCTTGTACACCTCGTTCAACCATGTATAAGAAACCAGCGTCAGAGAAAGTGAGAGCAAGCAGCTTCTGTATGATCTTACCGAATATCCCCGGTCCGAATTTGTTTCGGATTCTTTCCAGATGTTCAAAAGTATCTATCTTCATAGCAAGTCATAGAATCCTGGAAATCTTAGGCCCATTTCCCTCAGTCCAATCAGTGAAGTCATATATAGCCTTGCTCTTAGTTATGTTTTCTCTCAGCAGGTCAGCAAATTCTGCGTCTGGTGTCGAGATGATAAGTTCTTTATCTTTGTCTTTGGCTATATCTTCAAGCACTGCAACAAGCTGTCGTTTCATTTCTGGACCAAGGCTTTGTGTTGGGTCATCCAACATCAGGAATGCAAAGGGCTGCGACCCGCCTGCCGCCTCTGCCAGCCCAAAAAAGAGAGAAAGTGCCAAGCAATTGAAGCCACCTTGGCTAAGGATAGGAATTGGGTCTGAGCCGTCTTCACTTTCAATGGCGTAAGAATTTAGCCCAGTCCTGGGATCTTCGCTGACTTTAATAGTTAAGCCTCGCGTAGCAGGATGGTTTGCTATGCGACAGCAGTATCTTGCCAGGCTTGCGCCCGCAATTTCTATTTTCGCTTCAGCTTCTTCTCTGGATTCTGCGGCCAAGCAACGTTTTATGACGTTGACATCCTCCAAGAACAGAGATGCTTGATCCATCGCGCTTTGCAGATGCTCAAACTCGCTTGTCTCCCATATCCGTTCGACGATTTCTCTTTTCTTCTTATAACTAAGAATATCGTGTATAATCCTTAGCTTGCCCAGTTCCTCAAAGATTTCTTTTCTCTTTTCGCCTTTCTCTTGTAGCGCCGTCTTCTTCGAGTCCGACTCCGTAGTTATCTCTACAAGTCGTGCATTCACCAGAGCGGCGGGGTCATCCTGCTCTGTGAGTTCGCGTTGAAGTGCAGAAGCAATTTCGTCTACCCATCTTTCGATGCGCTTGTGAGCTTCTGTAACTGCCTTGTCCAACTCTTTGAGTTCACGAAGGCGAGAGCGCATCTGCTCTAGTTGTGCTTGCTCGTTCTTCCTTTTCTGATCTAGATTCCCTACACTTGCAATTATCTTCTTTTCCCACTCTCCTTCAAGATCAACCAGCAGGTCAGGGACATCGGCACCGCATAACGGACAAGCTGTAGTGGTATCCTCTGGTGCTGCATTCCGTAAGTACTGTATAGCTTCCCTCACTAGATTCGCTCTTGAGTTTAGGCCTGCTATCTCCTCATCTAGTTTCGCAATTTCCTGTTGTTTAGCCTTGCCTGTTTTGACTAACTTGGTTTCGTCTCCGTGTTGCTTAGCGAACTCATCCCTTTCTGTTTGTGCCTTAGTTTCTCCCTGTTTGGCAGTTTCATAATTCTTCAGAAGACTGGTCAACTGCAACTTTCGTTGCTCAAACTCGGCTAGCTTGGCAACATCAGGTGACTTAAGCCACACAAAGTCAATCTTGTCTTTCGCATCATCTCGAAACCTTTCCAATTGCTCGAAATTGACAGGGAGGTCTATTTGCAGTTCACTTATTCCCAATTCGCTAGCGAGAGATATAACTGCCTTGCCAATGGCTTCCGCGTGGCGCAGAAGCTGCTCCTCTGATATGTCATCCTCTTTTACGCCTTCAGCTATGGCCTTTTTCCTCTTCTCACTCACCTCTTTGTCATATATTCGAATCCTTTCCTGGGCTCGAGTTCTGAAGTGCTCGAAGGAATTACTCATGTCTTTGAGACTCTTTTCGATTTTCGATTCTGTCATTCCCCGCGCAAGTTCGCGGTATTCAGACAGACCAAGGAGCCTATCGATTGCATCATTTCGTTCTTTTGGTTCCTGAATCAGGATGGCGCGGATAGACTCTTGATGCTGATATACTGTAGTCATGAAGTCTTGAAACGAGGTGCGAAACAAGGCATAGACTTGGGCCTCTGCCTCATCATCGCGTAGTGTGGCTCCATCTGGCATCATAATCACTAACGACCCTGCATTTCTCTTTCCATTGTTGTCTAGCTCTCTTGTTATGAGATACTTGCCGTCTGGGCCCTCAAATTCAGTCTCAACAGTCACGCTTGTGTCTTGCGTGTACCGATTGGCAACTTCCCAATCGATACGCTCGCGTATTCCGGTCTTTTTCCCGATACACTTGTCTCCAAAGAGACACCATTCGACAGCGTTAAGGGTACTACTCTTGCCTCTCTGATTCTCGCCGGTTAGGAGTGTAACAGGCTTGTCGAATCCAAATTGCTGTTGGTCTGTGAATCCACGGAAACCATGTACGTTTAATTGCCTTAGGCGAAACATTTTTCTCTCCCCCTTACAGCATGTCGTCTAGTTTTGCGAGCGTGGTGTCAAACTTCTTACGGATTCCACTCATTTGTCTTGCTAGTTCGTTCGCAACACCTTCCGGCCCTTCTTTTGCGAAGGCACAAGCAATAGTCTGCCATAATTCCTCTCTTTCGTTGGCTCTTTGCTCTTCGCCTCTGATTTTGTTGAGGACGTTGTCTTTGTAAGACATGGCTGCCCCCTTTCTTTCAGTGGATGGAATAAACCTATG
>VGNY01000131.1 GCA_016865895.1 Chloroflexota bacterium
TATCAGTCCTATACGTTCCACTACGAGAGGAGGTTGAGGTTCATCTAATTCCTGATGTAGAGAGGGATGTCTTGGAGGTTCGAGTATGGCACGATAACCTAATGGTGCAGTCGGTTACCTACCCGCTGCAGGAGTTTCCCAGAGTCCACTTTTGAATTTTACAGCAGTCCACTTTTCAACTTTTCCTAACAGCCCTAGAAAGAGATTTTTGGACAATTCTTCAAAAGTTTTTGGGAGCGAAGTGCGCTAATTTCTGATGTGGATGTGCCGGGGAAATTACCACGGTTACGTTCTTTCTTTCATCTAGAAAGACCCTAAGAAGAGGAAATACTGGTGTAGTTCAGATTGGGGTAGGAATCGAAATAGTACTGTTAACAAATCATAGTAGTTTTATTTATATTTTTAGCCGTTGTCTAGCAATTTTAAGCAATTCTTCGAATGGGGGTATTGCTTCTTTTCCTGTCCTAGTTCTTAATACCCTTTCCTTGGTTCTCTCTACCGCCAAAGCCCGAGGATTAACACCTTTCTTGCGAGCGTCAGCAAGTATCTCGTGGGTTAAAGGACCTAAAAGTTCTCTCAATGCCTTAAAGACATCGTCGGCTGTGCCTCCAAGGACATCAACTATACCGAGCACAACCCCACCAGCATTCGAAATAAAATCTGGAACCGAATAGATTCCTCGCTTAAACAGCGACTCCTCCGCTTCATCGGTGATAGGTATGTTCGCAATGCTGGAGATAATCTTAGCCTGAACCTGATTTGCGTTGCCTTTGCTTATGACATACGGACGTGCCCCGGGCACGAGAATATCAACTGGCAAGAAGTAAATATCCCCCTTATCAATGTGTTGAGCATCTTCATATTCTTGTACAGCCTTATCTCCAGATTTCTTTCGCGCAATTAGAAGTTTCTTAATATCCAGTCCTTCCTTGTTATATGCTGTGCCGTGCATTGTTGATATTGCCACTACCTTAACACCGGCTTCTTTCATATAGCGTGCCACACCACCTCCAACCTTGCCAAAGCCCTCAATGGCTACTGTAGCTGCTTTGAGGTCAATGCCAGCGAACTCGCAAGCTGTCTTGGCTGCTACAACTACCCCATAGCCGGTTGCGTGGTCCTCAAGTGGTTCACCGTCTTTTTCTTGAAGTGCCAGCCCACTATACCTTGAAGGGACACCGGCACCTTCATATATAGTGGCTACATCCTTAGCGTCAGTGCCCATGTCAGGCCCCAAGGTTAACCCTTCAGCAATTAACGATTTCACTCCATTCCCAAAAGCCCTCATAATTGCTTCCCGGGATGTCCCACTTATACTCGGGTCAGCCCATAGGCCTGCTTTAGCTCCGCCTATCGGCATATCGAGAATGGCAAACTTATGAGTCATGGCTCTGGCAAGCCAGAATATTTCTTCCGAAGTTATGTCTGGGAGCATACGAGTGCCGCCTGCTGCCCCACCCATTGAAGTAGTATCGATGACAACTACTCCTTTCATACCAGTCATAGAATCATAAACATGGACTATTTTCTCAGGACCAAGCTCATCAGTTATTTTTGCCCATTCAAGCATATTAGCTTACCTCCTACCTCCGAAGTCCTCTGGTTTATAAATTCAATATAACAGGAGGAACAAAAATGATTACACTACTGCTTTACAAGTGCAATACCCTTGTTGAAAGCTAACAAATTAGCCTCAATTTCCTTAGGGAAGGTCTCGCGCAATACAGGCTCCACCACCTTCTTATTCAGCGGCAGAACACCAGAACCAATAACAGTGCCGACAAGAATTGCATTGGCAAACATGGGACTACCCATTTTCTGTGCTTCCTCGGTGGCATTAATAACCCACGTTTTAGCTGACAGTTTCTTCACGGTCTGGACCAGCTTACCCAAGTCCGGATATTCAGCCTGCCCCCCCGTGACATCGATAGAATATATCGGTCTGGGATTGATTATAGTCAGAACATTAGGGTTGCCATACCGACCTAGCATTCGTAATGTTTCCACTGGTTCCATGCCAAGGATAATATCAGCGCGGCCATCGGGGATGAATGGGCTATATTGATTCTCTTTCGAGATTCTCAAGTGGCTCATGACAGGCCCACCACGCTGGGACGCTCCGTAAGTCTCCCCAACAGTGACAAAATAGCCTTCTCTTACTAGTGCATTACCTATGATTAGAGATATCATCACATTTCCCTGTCCGCCAACGCCGGTGATAATCAGGTTAAGTGGGTCTTTTACTAGTTGTTTCGTGGTCATGCTGCCTCCTTTGTGATAGCCCCTTGAGGACATATATCAGTACATACACCACATCCAGTACAGATAACTTCGTCTATCTTCGATTTGCCAGCTTTCTTATCCCAAATCAGTCCCGGGCAGAGAAATACTCTGGTACACAATCTGTCGCAGCCGCAGGCTTCACCTATACATTTCTCAGTGTCTACCTGCACCTTATATGGGGGCTTTTCTTTTTTACCTCTCACCAGTTCACACTGGCGCCGCATTACGGCCACTTTGGCACCACCGCCCTCAGCCATCATGTCCAGCAAAGTATTGGTAGTGTGCTTCAAGTTGAATGGGTCGCAGACCTCAACCCGTGCGCCCAAAGAGCGGCACAGGGCTTCCATACTTATCACCTTTGTCGGTTTCCCCATCGCTGTCATACCGGTCCCGGGATGAGGCTGGAAACCAGTCATAGCTGTAGCGCTGTTATCCAAAATGACAAGTATGAAATCTGACTGATTGTAAATGCCGTTTATCAGTGCCGGGATAGTAGCGTGGTAGAAAGTAGAGTCACCAACAACTGCAAGTACCGGCTGGTTGAAGCCAAACTGTCCCAGTTTTCCCAGCCCATTAGCTACACCGGCTCCTCCACCCATGCAATGCATTGTTCTGACCTGGAAGAAACCGGCAGGTCCTAATGCCATGGAGTAACAGCCGATATCCCCGGTAACGACTCCACCACGCCCATCCAACTTGAGCGCATTTTTGATTGCCCAAAATGTAGCTCGATGCGGACAACCGGCACAAAAGGTCATGCTTCTCTCTGGAACATGGCTTTTGGCGACAGCTTCCGCTTCGCCACTGTATTCAGCATCACGTGATTGGTAAGTTAGCCCCAATATGTTGGATATGGCTTTAATAACCAAATCTGGATTCAGCTCGCCATAGGCATTTATATGTCCTGAGCGCTTGCCATGGAAGGTAGGACGAGGGCTGGTGGATGGCAAGCTGGCGACCAATTCCATAATGCTCCGCTCAAGGAATGGGTCTATCTCCTCTACAAAAAGGACTTTTTGTGATTTATTTAGATGGCTCTCCACAAATTTTTCAGGTAACGGCCATAGGGTACCAAGCTTCAAAATGCCTACCTTAGCCTCCAGTTTCAATGCTTTTACTGCATCCTGTGAATAGAGCCAGCAGCTTCCACAAGTTATAATCAGTAAGTCTACCTTCTCCGGACCCACATACTGATTAAACCGCGATGCTTCGAATTTCTCCCGTGTCTTGTCCATCTTCATATGTAGGAAGAAATGTCGCAGCGGACTTGGAATCGGCATAAATGTGGTCGGCATTACACTTTTCAAATCGTGTATCTGGTCGAAATAAGTTCTTTGCTCCCTCTTGGGTAGTTCGTCTAGCTTCGCATTTCCTCTAGCATGGGCAATGCGAGTCACACTACGCAGCATAAAAAGGGTACCTATCTCTTCGGAAAGTTCAAAGAGCCATTTTGTCATGTCCTTTGCTTCCTGAAAATCGCCGGGCTCTACTAGTGGAATATCCAGCCATTTAGCTATTGGCTGAGTATCTTGCTCGTTTGAGCTGGATATAGCCGACGGGTCGTCGCAGCTCACTAAGACCAATCCTCCTTTGCCGATACCACTCATAACCAGATTTGCCAGAAAATCAAAAACTACATTTATTCCATTCTGCTTCATAGCAGCAAGCGCTCGGATACCAGCAAAAGAAGCACCGGCGGCAGCTTCCATAGCCACCTTTTCATTCACTGACCATTCTGCGTAGATACCCATCTCTTTAGCTACCTGTGCCAGGCTACTTATAATCTCTGAGGATGGAGTTCCTGGGTAAGCAGCAGCAAATCCAATCCCTGCCTCCAGTGCCCCACGGGCAATAGCTTCATTACCGATGAAGAGCTGTGTGGTGCCAGGTGCATCTATTTCAATATTTGCCATAACTTACCTCCTTGACTTTCTATCCACTTTTAAGAAGTCAACAACTTTTCGGCCAACTTCGGTGATAAACCGACATAAAGCAGGTTCTTTTCGTCGCCGCTCCTTTTTGCTATCTCCTTAAATGCTCGCTTCTTCTTAAGTAGAGCAGCCTTTTTCAAATGGGCTAGGTTTTCAGGAGGCAGCTTATCAGTTTCGAGTTTCTTCTTATCTTTAGCTGCTTTCACAAGCTCATCACCAATATCGGTGCGAATGACAACCGTATTCCAGCCTTCAATTCCCTCGACTGAGCCAACCGAGATGTCAGCGAACTCCGAGGTCATGTCTAGGCAGTAAGCACAGGTTTGCATAGTAAATTGTCTGATTTCATCTAACGGGAACGAGATTTTGTCTGATGTGGAATATACATCAAACCTGTTGGATGGCGGTGGCGGTATATCAAACTTTTTGACTTTTGCAAGGTCGAGCTTTTCTTTTAAGAATCGATGGAACTTATCGGGTGACAACGCCCAGGTACAGAATAGTCCAATAACTAACTTAACATTACCTATACTGACTCTATTGACTGGTGGGGCTTTCTTCATCTTGGTCACGGCTAAAACCTGACATGGCATGCCAACTATTCCAAGCTTATTGCTATCGTTCTTGGGAATCTGATTGTAGGGGCTTAATACAGGGCAAGCCATATAGTTAGGGGCTGTTGCCGAACTCGACCTGAGCCTTTGCAGGTGATATGATTGAAGTGGGCTGTGTGCCCCCATAGAGGAGGAAACAGCCTATGATGGGAAAACATCATTTCGCTCCAAAGCTATACTATCAA
>VGNY01000132.1 GCA_016865895.1 Chloroflexota bacterium
TTCCACTCGCCACCGGTGTAGCGACCCGGCTTGGAGACTTCATAAAGAATATCATTGAGGGATTTCATAGGCATTGCCTTAATGGGTCAATTATAGCTTTCAGCCTCTGCAGCTTTCAATCTTGCGTTGACAGTCAGGAATATTAATGTTAAAATTATTATGAGCATATGCTCATAATAAGGGGGGGGGAATCTGTTAATAATGCCCAGACCACCCAAGTGCCGTCGAGTTGCTTTTATGCCAGGCGTGACTTATTTCAAGCCAGCAGGCGTACCCCTAAGGATTCTGGACGAGGTCCGCCTGTCTATTGAAGAGGCTGAGGCAGTACGCCTCAAAGACCTGGAAGACTTGGAGCAAGAGCAATGTGCTGAGAGAATGAATATATCCCGTCCCACATTTCAACGGGTGTTGGAATCTGCACGGAGAAAAGTAGCTGATGCTTTGCTCAGTGGTAAGGCGATAAGGATTGAGGGCGGCAATTTTGAGATTGCTCTGCGCCAATTCAGGTGTCTTAATGGTCATGAGTGGGAAATTCCGTTTGAGGTTACGACCAATGTGCCTCCTGATTTCTGTCCCATGTGTAATACGCCAGACATTGTATCTTTGCAGCCTTCAGTAGTTGGCAGCGGTGTAAGAAGTCGGGGTGGTAATCGTAGATGGGGTCACAGAAGGTAAATACGATGATATATATTGAAACTGAAAAGTGTACCGGCTGTGGTGCCTGTGCCAGTATTTGCTCGCAGCAAGCTATCAGCATCGAGAATGATGTGGCAGTTATAAATGATGTTCGCTGTAACCTGTGTGGGAGTTGCGTAGAAGCATGCCCTGTTGACGCTATTCATACTATAGTAACCACATATGCCCCATCGAGGAAGGGAGATCGTGTTATGAGAGGAAGAGGTCGATTCGTCCCAGCCTCTGACATGGGTAGAGTTAGTAGAACAACAGGATTAATTAGGAATTTACGAAAGGAGGTGATAAATATGCTTTATGGGCGTGGATTTGGCTTCAGGGGCGCTTCTCCTCCCTGGCCTTACGTTGGCCGAGGTAGGGGTGGACTTCCTCGTTGCTGGTATCCTGGGGCTGTTGCAGCACCGCCCTATCCATCTGCTTTCTACGTGGGATATCCTGCATGGGAGTCAACATCATACCCTCCCTATGCGGCTCCGGAGCAGGAGTTGAATTTCCTAAAAGAAGAGTCGAACGCAATCAGAAGGCAACTTGACCAGATTGAGGTTAGAATTAAAGAACTCGAAGCCAATAAATAATAAGCTTGAAAATTGTGTATGGCTGGAGGCGATATTTAGTGTTAACATCACATGCCTCCAGCCAGATAAGAGGTGATTAGTTATGAAAATTGCGATTTCGACTGCGGGGGCAAACTTAGACGCGGAGGTAGACCCTCGCTTCGGTAGATGTGAGCACTTCATCATCGTTGACCCCGAAACGATGAAATTTGAGGTAATGGAAAACTCCAGTGTTATGGCTTCTTCTGGGGCAGGAATCTCTGCAGCCCAGATGATTGCTGACGAAGGTGTGCAGGTAGTACTTACAGGCAGCTGTGGTCCCAATGCCTATCAGGTATTGTCCTCAGATGGAATCAAGGTGGTTACTGGAGTATCGGGAAAAGTCAGGGATGCCATAGAAAGCTATAAATCGGGTAAACTCCGGACAAGCTCCCAGCCCAACGTCCCTGGTCACTTTGGCATGGGAGTTGGCCGTGGCTTTGGTAGGGGCAGAGGCATGGGCAGAGGATGTGGCATTATGCCGCAAGCAGGTCCGCTCGGTCAGCCTCTAAGCCAGGAGCAGGAACTTGAGGCGCTGAAAGCCCAGACAAAAGTTTTGACACGGCAGCTTACCGATATTCAACGCCGCGTCGAGAAGTTGGAAAAGAAAAAGTAACTGGCAAGCAAGTCATTTTTATGGGAGGTGTAACTATGCCTAGAGGAGATAGAACTGGGCCTCCTACGGGGAGCGATTCGGGTAGAGGAGGACGTTTTGATAGATTGGGTGGCAGTGGCAACCGCCCCGGTGCCGGTCCCGGTGGGGAATGTGTCTGTCCTAACTGCGGAGCAAAGCTGCCACACCAAGCGGGAATTCCCTGCTATAGCGTGAGCTGTCCCAAATGCGGGGCCGATATGGTTAGAGCATGATAATAGCTGTAGCCAGTGGCAAAGGGGGAACGGGCAAGACCCTGGTGGCTACCAGTCTTGCTATCTCGCTCAAAGACAGAGAAAGAGTACAGTTCCTCGATTGTGACGTTGAGGAGCCGAATGCTCACATCTTCCTAAAACCGGTAATTAGCCACAGTGAGCCTGTCTCTATTCTAGTTCCTGAAGTGGATACAAAGAAGTGTACCTACTGTGGCAAATGTGCTGAAGTCTGCGTCTATCATGCCATTGCCGTTTTAAAAAGGCATGTACTGGTTTTCTCACAGCTTTGCCACGGTTGTGGTGCTTGTAGCTACCTTTGCCCGGAAAAGGCTATCTCCGAAGAGGGAAGGAACATGGGTATTGTCGAATGGGGGCATTCCGATGGTGTGGAGTTTGTCCACGGTAAACTTACTGTTGGCGAGGCTATGCCCTCGCCTGTTATTAAGAAGGTGAAAGAAAAAGCCAACCGTGAAGGAGTAGTTATCGTTGATGTATCACCGGGAACTTCATGCCCTGTAGTGGAATCAATTAGGGGTAGCGATTTCTGTTTGTTGGTAACTGAGCCCACTCCATTTGGGCTAAACGACCTTATTTTGGCGGTGGAGACGGTGAGAAAGCTTGGTATACCCTGCGGTGTGGTTCTCAACCGCGCTGGGGTTGGGGATAGAAAGGTTGAGCAGTACTGTATGGAAGAAAATATACCGGTTATGCTTACAATCCCGCTGAACAGCGGGATTGCCCGCCTCTATTCCAAGGGGATAACCTTGGTCAAAGGCTTGCCGAATTGGAAGAAAGATTTTGTCGGGCTGTTCGACAGTATTGGAGAAATAGTAAGTGAAGGAACTTGTAGTTTTAAGCGGTAAAGGTGGTACAGGAAAGACCAGTATCGTCGCCTCCTTTGCTGCTTTAGCTCAAAAGAAGGTTTTGGTCGATTGCGATGTGGATGCTGCTGACCTGCACCTGGTACTTAAACCAGACATCCGGCAGGATAACGAGTTTTGGAGCGGGCAAGTTGCTGAAATCGATGAAAGAAAGTGCACAGAATGCGGGCTGTGCCAAGAATTGTGCCGCTTTGAAGCCATCGCTGATTTTGAAGTTGACCCCACATCCTGCGAGGGCTGTAGCTTCTGCTCTCGCATATGTCCTGTTGAGGCTATAACGATGAAGGAAAGGCTCTCCGGGCACTGGTTTATATCTGATACCAAGTATGGACCTATGGTGCATGCCAGGCTGGGAATCGCCCAGGAGAACTCGGGAAAACTGGTGGCTCTGGTCAGACAACAGGCTAAACAGATTGCTGATAAAGATGGCCTTGATTACATTATCAGCGATGGACCGCCGGGCATCGGCTGTCCGGTCATCTCGTCTTTGTCCGGGGCCAGCTTGGCTCTTGTGGTCACTGAACCAACGCTTTCGGGGATACATGACTTGGGCAGGGTGGTCGATGTTTGTCGCCATTTTAATGTTCCGGTGGTGGTGTCTATCAACAAGTACGATATAAACGAGGATAATGTCCGACATATTGAAAGCTATTGTCTGAGCCAGGGGCTAGAAATAACTGCCAGAATTCCATTTGACAATGCGGTGACTGAAGCCATGGTGCAAGGTCTCCCGGTGGTTGAATATCGCGATAGTCCAGTTAGCCGGCAAATAAATTTACTGTGGCGAAGTATTTTAAGGCTCATATAAAAGGGAGGTAGAGATGCCAGTATATGAATACAAATGTCAGGCGTGCGGACGTGTGTTTGAGTTGCTTGTTCATAGCTTTCATGGCAGTGAAAACCCGAAATGCCCGGGCTGTGATAGCCACAAGTTAGACAGGATGTTGTCTGCTCCGAGCCTGTTGAAACACAGTAATGCTCCCAGCACCACTTGTTGCGGCAGAACGGAACGCTGTGAATCGCCCCCCTGCTCGACAGAAGAAGGGTGCCACAGAAAGTAGTGATATTATTTCAATCTCTGGTCAGAGGAATTATGCCCGCAAGTTTAAAGAGTTAGACACATGGAATCGATTGACCTTGAGCCAAACTATTCGACGTCACAGATACCAGGAAAGTGCTTGAAGTGTCTGGCCGAGCAACAGCTTGATAGTTGCCTTCGCCAGCTTTTAGTCGAGCAAGGAGATAGTAAACAGCTACAAGCACGATATGCTTCCATATTGTCTTTCTTAAAGTCTCCCGAATCAAAGAAGCTACGTGATGAAGCTGAAAGGTATCTCGCCGAAGGGAAGAATGTTAAAGTCAAAATAAGTTTCCAAGATGATGAGATGAAATACTGGATAGAAGTAACCGAATCACAAGCGCAAAAGGAGGAAATGAGATGAAATTTGCCGCTGTATCTGAAGATGGAATAACCATCAGCCAGCACTTCGGTAGAGCACCAATATATGTGGTGATTACTGTAGAAGACGGCAAGATTGTGAATAAGGAGACACGTCCCAAGGCAGGACATCACACCTTCGCTGCCAGCCAGCATCCAGACACAGCACATGGAGAACGGCACGGCTATGATGCCAGCGCGCAGTCTCGACATGCCACGATGGCTCAAACCATCGGCGATTGCCATGTGCTTCTAGCTGGGGGAATGGGTTGGGGAGCTTATGAAAGTTTAGTAGCGTTCTTTTTATTCAGGCTTTTCCGAAAGGGTAAGAATTGGGGCTCACCTACCTTGTGGTAGACTTTATAGTCTAAGCAACAAACCATAAGGAGGTAAGCCCTAAATGACATTAGCACAGAG
>VGNY01000133.1 GCA_016865895.1 Chloroflexota bacterium
TGCAGCGGTGCCCACTCCATTGACATTCTGGAACCGGCAAGGCAACGTGGAGCCAACGTAGGCTGCTTCCACCCCTTGCAAACTTTCGCCAGCGTTGACCAGGCAATAGAGAATATCCCGGGCTCCACCTTCGCTGTCGAAGCCGAAGAACCACTCCTTAGTATACTCAAGGAAATGGCTACTGCATTGGAAGGCGACTGGGTAGTCCTCAAGGCCGGTGACAAGGTGCTATATCATGCAGCAGCAGTCTTCGCCTGCAACTATCTGGTAACTCTGGTCAAGCTAGCTACAGACTTATGGCAAACCTTTGGGGCGTCACCAGCACAAGCGACCAAAGCCCTTATGCCGCTACTACAGGGGACGCTGAGCAATATCGGAAACGTCGGTTTACCCAACTGCCTCACCGGCCCAATTGCCCGAGGTGACCTGGGCACCATCGAAAAGCATCTCGATGCATTAGAAAAGAAGACGCCGACTTTGTTCGAGATGTACAAGGAACTCGGCTTACAGACCATCCCGATTGCCTTAGCCAAAGGGAAAATCGATTCGAAAAGAGCAGAAGAGCTACAAGATTTATTAAAATCAGCTAAACAAGCAATACCTTTGTAGTGCGACCCTTTAGGGTCGCCAAGCCGAGGCTAAAGCCTCGCACTACATTTAAAAATAAACTAAAAGACGAGAGGGCAGTAAAGATGAGAACAATGCTTAAAAGCAAAATCCATCGGGCTCGAGTTACAAACTGCAACGTGGACTATGAGGGCAGCATAACTATTGATAAGGATTTGATGGACGCAGCCGATTTACTCTCTTACGAAAAAGTTGACGTATTGAACATCAATAACGGCGCCAGATTCCACACCTACGTGATTGAAGGTGAACGAGGCTCAGGAGAGATTTGTCTCAACGGTGCTGCTGCCAGACTCGTGGCTAAGGGGGATATTGTAATTATTTTGTCTTACCATGTAGTGCCTGAGAATGAAGCTATTACTTCAACCCCCAGATTGGTCTACGTAGATTCAGAAAACCGAATCGTGGACACCAAAGGCGAAAAAGATTGGGCGAAGGATTTAATATCAACGCTGTAAAAAAGGCTTTATTAAAGGAGAGGTACGGACAATGCGTGTTACCATCAGTGAAATAAAGGAAATGAAAGCGAAGAAAGAAAAGATAGTCATGCTCACTTCTTATGACTATTCCACAGCGAAACTGGTGGACGAGGCGGGCATACCATTGATTTTAGTTGGTGACAGCCTGGGCATGGTGCTGCTAGGCTATGAATCAACAATTCCCGTGACTATGGACGAGATGATTCACCACACCAAGGCTGTAGTTAGAGGCACCAAAAAAGCGCTGGTGATAGGTGACATGCCGTTTATGACATACCACACAAATATTTCCGATGCCTTACGCAATGCAGCACGGTTTATTCAGGAGGGAGGAGCTCAAGCAGTCAAACTGGAAGGCGGGGTAACTGTTGCCGAGACAGTAAAGCGAATTGTAGAATGCGGAATTCCTGTCATGGGACATATCGGGCTAACTCCACAATCTATCCACCAGCTTGGCGGTTACAAAGTTCAAGGCAAAACTCCGGAGATTGCTGAGCAACTATTGAAAGATGCTCGAGCCTTGGAACAAGCTGGCGCCTTTGCCGTTGTACTCGAATTAGTGCCAGCGCCGCTTTCTAATCTAATCACCCAGAAGCTGAGCATCCCCACCATTGGCATCGGAGCCGGTCCTGATTGTGATGGCCAAGTGCAGGTCATCCCTGACCTCTTGGGCCTATTTTCTGATTTCGTCCCCAAGCATGCCAAGCAGTATGCCAAGCTAGCAGGCTTAATCAGAGCTGCCCTCGCCGACTATATTGCTGAAGTCAAAGCGGGTAAATTCCCTACCGCCGAACACAGCTCCACCATGGATGAGAGCTTGCTCGAAGAGTTGGCTCGTACCTGAAAAAAACATGCAAATAGCCAAAACCATCGCTGAAATGAAAGCCTTGAGGATGAAAAGCTTCGGCTCAGTAGGCTTTGTCCCCACCATGGGCTATCTTCACGACGGGCATTTAGCTTTGGTCAAGCAAGCTCAAGATGAGAACTCGGTAATCATAGTCAGCATCTTCGTTAACCCCACCCAATTCGGTCCCAAAGAGGATTTTAGAACCTATCCCCGCGATACAGAACGTGACCTCGCTCTATTAGAAAAAGAAAGGACCGACATCGTCTTTATGCCATCAGACAAAGAGATATATCCCGAAGGATACCGTAGCTGGGTGGAAGTGGAAAAAGTCACCGACCGGCTTGAGGGAAGCTGCCGCCCTGGACACTTCAGAGGTGTAGCTACTGTGGTTGCCAAGTTATTCAACATTGTCGAACCCACCCGGGCCTATTTCGGCCAGAAAGATGCCCAGCAAGCATTGGTCATCAAGAAGATGGTGGCTGACCTAAATATGAATCTGGAAGTAATAGTGGCGGCAACTGTTCGGGAAAACGATGGACTGGCAATGAGCAGCCGTAACGTTTACCTCAATCCTCAGGAACGCCAAGCAGCAACTGTCTTATTCAAGGCTCTTACCCTGGCTCAGAACCTCTGGGAAAAAGGCGAGAGTAACGCCGAGACCATACGCCAGAAAATGACCTCTCTCATCAGCAAGGAGCCGCTGGCCAAGATCGAGTACGTCAGCATTGCCGATGCCGAAACCCTAGAAGAATTAACTGAAATCGACAAGCCGGCACTAGCCTCTCTGGCAGTTAGATTCGGCAAGACAAGACTCATAGACAATACGATACTGGAATAAAATCACTCACACACCAGAGCTAGCAATCCAATCATCGCCAGAAACGCTAGACCAGCCCCGAAATAAAATGGTGCAGCTGAATTGAATGCCTGCCATAGCCAGCCGGCGATTATACTGGCCGGCAGGAGAGTAATGCCGACTATACCATGGAACAGACCATAGGCTGTACCCCGCCTATCCTCAGGCACTAAATCAGCGACAAAGGCCCGAGCTACACCTTCGGCTAGCCCATAATAGACACCATAAAAGGCGAAAAGAAACCATATCTGCCATGAAGATGAGGCCAGAGCAAAGCCAAGGTAAGTAAGAGCATAGACCAACCATCCCAGAACTATTATCCGCCGTCTCCCCAGTTTATCAGACAATACCCCCGCAGGTATTGACACAGTTGCATAGACAACATTGAACAGAATAAGCATCAAGAGTATATAGAGGACACAATTGCCCACATTTTGCGCCCGCAAAATAAGGAAGGCATCGCTGGAATTGCCCAAAGTGAACAGAAACATGATGCCAAGAAAAAGTTTAAAGCGATTGTCAAAGCCAGTTTTGGTACCTGAAGAGCTTCTATCAAAAGATGATGGACTTACTTTAGAGTCGGAGTCATTTTGCCCGCTTGAACTTTTCCTGGCTTCGCGAACAAAGAAGAACATAAACAATGCCAGCACTGCCGGGATAATCCCAATCAATACTAGCCACTGGTAAGTGCCTCGAATCAGCTCTAGAGTACCTCTCTGGAGAAAGAAGACAACGATGGCGGCAAAAACAAGCCCCAAAGCAGCGCCAGTGGTATCCATGGCTCGATGGAACCCAAAAGCTTTGCCCCGTTGCTCAGGCAACACGGAATCCGCTACCAGTGCATCACGCGGTGCAGTGCGCACCCCCTTGCCTAACCTGTCGGCAAACCTCACCCCCAACACCAACCCCCAAGTCGTGGCTATATACATAAACGGCTTAGCCACAGTAGACAATCCGTAGCCGATAATAGCTAAGGCTTTACGCTTGCCCAGTCTATCGCTGAGCCAGCCACTGAAAATCCTGAGTAGAGAAGCTGTGCTCTCAGCCACTCCCTCGACAAAACCGATGATAACAGTAGCCGCTCCCAGGATATTAGCTAGAAACAAGGGAAGGAGGGTGAAAATCATCTCACTGCTGACATCGGTGAGGAAACTCACCAGTCCCAGGAAGAAAATGTTGGGATTAAGCCCGAAAATGCGTTTTCGTTCTGTCACTTGCATTTGCTTTCCTAACGAAATCATAAGTATAACACGTTGTCGGATACCCTTGCTAATACAAGACACTAAGTGCTTTCCTGTCACCTGTCACCGCTCACCATCACCCCAAGCCACTCTCAAGATTGTCACGCCCCGATTGTGTCGGGGCTCACATGTATGACAAATGAACGCATTGGGACAAGGGTTGACCAAAAATGCTTTTTTTGCTACACTGCCGACTTGGTTATCTAAGTCTACGGAGAGCCAAGTGCCTGATGAACTAGCCAAGATAGCGGCTGAGTACGAGGGAGAAAAGGGAGCATTAATTCCCGTTCTGCAAAAGGTTCAGGGAAAATTCGGTTATCTCTCTAAAGAGGCGATTTCACAGATAGCCAAATTCTCCCGAATGTCGGAAAGCGAGGTCTTTGGAGTTGCCTCTTTTTATGCCCAGTTCTATTTCTCTCGCCGTGGCCAGCACACTGTGAAGGTCTGCCTGGGTACTGCCTGCCACGTCCGCGGTGGTGAGCGAATTCTGGATGAAGTCAAGCGAGAGCTGGATGTTGAGTCTGGGGGCACAACTAAAGACTACAAATTCAGCTTAGAGAGAGTAGCTTGCTTCGGTTCCTGCGCTTTAGCTCCCGTAGTGGTTATTGACAAAGACGTTCATGGTCGGATGACAGTCGCCAAGGCAAAGGAAATTCTATCTGAATATTGACAAAGGTGTAGGAGCGTGACTTTCGAGAAAATTCACAGCCATGCTGTCTCAGAGTGGGAAAAATTACAATCCAGCAATAAACCCAGGATTCTAGTTGGTGCTGGTACCTGCGGGAGTGCCGCCGGAGCTCTCGACATCCTCAAAGC
>VGNY01000134.1 GCA_016865895.1 Chloroflexota bacterium
GGGGGTGGGCGAGGGTGGGGCGGGGGGGGAAAGTCAGGCGCGGAGATGAGATAGGGGAAGTAAGAGATGGATGAGGAGACCGAAAGGCTATCTGTCCTCAGGATCACTGAGCAGGACAGGAACGAAGTCGAGGACTTGGTCGTCAGGGAATTCCCTCTGACTATTTTCCTGGATGGCCAGGAGCTGGTAACTCTTCTGTGTTCTCCTACAAATCTCAAGTATCTGGCTGTCGGGTTTCTTCTTTCCGAAGGGCTGGTATATGGCAAAGACGATGTCAAAGACGTGACAGTTGACAGCCAGAAGGGTGTGGTGCATGTTGATACTTCAGGGGGCAAGGAGCTGGCCAAGGAGCTTCTGTTCAAGCGCATGATAACTTCGGGCTGTGGCAGGGGGGCGACTTTCTATAACGTAGCTGATGTCCAGGGGAAGGTAAAAGTGGAATCCCGGATTAGGATATCAGCCTCTGAAGTTTTTGCCCTGGTTAAAGAGTTCCAACACCGTTCCCAGGTCTTCAGGACAACCGGTGGCGTTCACAGCGCTGCTTTATGTGACACGAAGAATATCCTGGTTTTCGGCGAGGACATAGGCAGGCACAACGCCATTGACAAAATCTTGGGGGAATGTCTTTTGAATGATATTCCAGTAGACGACCGCATAATAGTTACCAGCGGCAGGGTCTCCTCTGAGATATTGCTTAAGGTGAATAAGAGAAATATCCCTATACTAATCTCCAAGTCGGCTCCCACTGACCAGGGTGTTAAGCTGGCCAAAAGTCTGGGTGTGACCCTGGTGGGCTTTGTCCGTGGTAAAAAGATGAATGTCTATGCTCACGAATGGAGAATTGTGAGCGATGAATGACCGAGAAGCCGAGCTGCGGGACAAAATCCTGGGCTTGAAGAAAAAGAGAAACGCTGTCATCCTGGTGCACAACTACCAGTTGGGCGAGGTGCAGGACATCGGCGATTTTATCGGCGATTCGCTGGAATTGAGTCAGAATGCGGCCAGGACCGATGCTGATGTCATCGTGTTCTGTGGCGTTCACTTTATGGCGGAGACGGCTTCTATCATCTGTCCTAGCAAGACCGTATTGCTGCCGGAGATACATGCCGGCTGCCCCATGGCTAACATGATTACGGCTGAGGCCCTGCGCGCCAGGAAAAAAGAGCATCCTGGGGTTCCGGTGGTGTGCTACATCAACTCCTCGGCGGCAGTGAAAGCGGAGTCGGATGTCTGCTGCACTTCTGCCAATGCGGTCAAGGTGGTGGAGAGCGTGGATGCAGGCGAGGTACTTTTTGTACCCGACCAGTACCTGGGGCATTATGTTTCCACTAAGACGAATAAAAAGTTCATCCTCTGGCCTGGCTTTTGCCCCACGCATGCGCGGATACGGCCGGAGCATATTGCTCAGGCTAAACGGGAATATCCCAATGCGGTTGTGGTGGTTCACCCAGAGTGCAAGCCAGATGTGATAGCGGTGGCAGACCAGGTTTTCAGCACCAGTGGCATGATTCGGTTTGCCCAGCGAGATGATGTAAAAGAGATGATTGTGGGCACGGAGGTGGGGATTATCCATCGGCTGAGGAAGGAAAATCCGGGCAAGAAATTCATCCCTGTTTCGGAGCAGGCCGTTTGCCCCAACATGAAGTTGATAAACCTGGAAAAGGTGTTGTGGTCGTTGGAGGAGATGCAGCCGGAGGTGAAGGTGCCTGAGGGCATCCGCGTTAAGGCTATTGCTGCCGTGGACAAGATGCTGGCTATAGGCAGAAGCCAGTGAGGTAAATCAAAAATCAAAATGCAAAATGACAAGTCAAAAATCAAAATGCACTGTGACTCCTACCCGGTCATTGCGAGTTTTTCCGCTGAAGGACGTGGCAATCTCTTTGGTTTGCCCTCAGCTATGAAATCTACACATCGCCAAGAATTTTTGAATTCTAACCTGTGCCTTTAAGTTTTAGTTTTTAATTTTTGACTTATCGGTGATGAAAGAGATGGGCAAGGTGGTTGTCTTGGTCACTGCCAGCTCGCAGGAGGAGGCTCAGAAGATAGCCGACTTGCTGCTGGAGAAGCGGAAAGCCGCCTGTGTCAACATCGTGCCCAAAGTTGATTCCAAGTTCTGGTGGGAAGGCAAGCTGGACTCAGCCCAGGAAAGCCTGCTCATCATCAAGACCAAAGCCTCGGTCCTCCCTGAAGTCATCAAGCTGGTCAAGCAAGCCCACAGCTACACCGTTCCTGAGGTCATTGCCCTGCCTATCATCGGTGGGAATGAGGATTATCTGAGGTGGGTGGATGAGGAGGTTAGGGAGGGCTGAACATTCCGTCACAATGTTTCACGCTCGAAAACAAAGATAATTAACCTACAGTCTGCAGGCTTCCCTATTCGGGCTATTGTCTCTGGTATGGCCAAAGTGTAGAATCTATTCAAGGTTAATATATAAATGAGGACTTTCGCCAATCTGAGACTTGAAGTCTCACGTCTACGGCAACTCTACTTCACCACAAAATATGCTTCGAATGAAACTGCTTCTTCGGTCTCCGATAAACTCAAGCGTGGTGAAATTGATGGCAACGCAAAGCTCTATTTTCAGGGTAAAGAACAAGATGATTACCTAATTTCAAGTTCCATTTTTGCTCTTGGACACCGACTATCAAGACAGCTCCCAAGGTATCTGAGAGAACTCATTTTCGTCAGGATAATTTCTGCTTTGGAAATTTTCTTGGTCGACAGCGTTGCCGAAGTATTCGCGATAAATAAGAAGCCTTTCAAAAGTAACTATAACATTCAAATTCTGCAAGCTGAATTGCTATCAGCAGAGTCTCTATCAGATATATTTACGAGAGTCATTGTCAGAGAGTGTAGGAGCCTTCATGGTGGCGGGTTTGGGGAAATCAAAAAGTACTATCGCAAGACATTAGGTATAGACTTCGCTGTGCTTGTTGATGTATTAAAACTGGAAGAATATCACGATCGCAGGCATCTTCTTGTGCACCAATTGGGGAAGACCGACACTATTTATCAGAAGAAGCACAATACAAAACAAAAGACAGTGACAGTTGATGAGAAAGACTTGTTGGAATCAATTGACGTTTTGCTCGCCTTCGCCAATAGTGTCAATGAAAGACTTGACGACATCTGTAAAGATGTTTCACCAGCTAAAATAAAGCCGGCTAACTACAATTGCAAACTTATCCTCATTCTAGAGACAGAGTCGGCACGAAATTTCGTGCTACCCACCTGGCAATTTTGGGCAGATAACCGCCTCGTATTCTTACGCGACATTCTGACCTCAAGCAGGTATCTTGACGAAGGTACGATTGAATTAGATTTGCAGGGGGATCAGACACCTATCAAGAATTACCTCAAACAGCTGAAGAAATATGAGAAGACGGGTGAACTAACGATACTTGCCCGTGAGGCTCATAATCTGGAACCATGTAAACTGTCTGCGGATGATATCGTTAGGATTCGGACATCTTTGCCTGCGAAACCCTGGCCCGTAAACATACACAAGACTATAGCACTTGGGCTTGGCTTGAAGACATCAGAAGTATACAAAGCGATAAATCAGATCATAAAAGAAGATGATCTCCATATAAAATGACTTCGTATACGGACTCGACGGAGCTCTCGCCCCGGTTGAACAAAAAGCCAAAATGTGCAAGTCGAGTTTTTGCTCTTATGATAGTAAGAATAACACAGGTATAAATCTTCTATTAAGCAGGTTCTAAGCTATTTTAAAGGGATTACCAGATAGGCTTTGTTTTCCGGGCCGCTTTCATAAAGTGTTATTCTTTTCCAGAGAGTTCCAAAATCGTCATAAGATATCTTAAAATTAGGACCTAGATACGAAGGGTCATTCACGATGAACACACATTGCTTATCACTATATCCTATTACAACCCTGTTATGTCCCGTATTGTTACCAAGACTAAAGGTTTGATGTACTATAACCGGATACCCTTCATTAAGAAACT
Organism: Chloroflexota bacterium; assembly: GCA_016865895.1. Lineage (GTDB taxonomy): Bacteria > Chloroflexota > Dehalococcoidia > GIF9 > UBA5629 > VGNY01. The sequence goes on from VGNY01000134.1 coordinate 3,973, forward strand.
TTTTGACATCTTCAATTTTCGAATAAGGCATATATTTGAATGTTAGTCCATAATTATTTTCCATCCAGTCTCTCAATTCTGGATGTTCATAACCCCTAAAAGGAGGATAACCCACTATCTTTAAAACATCATGGACTGTAACTATTTTTCCGCAATAACGCATCACCATTGCAAATGAGGATGAAAAACAACTTCCTCCAACGTTAGGCTCGAAGGGTACATCAAGTCTAACTTCATCATGTAGGCCAACGACTGGCTCAACAATCAAGGTGCCTGCAAGGCCATCCAACTTAATATTGTAGGTACCGACTTCGTCTTTAGCTAGTGAAAAGGTTACCATTTCGGTAGTACCCGGTGCTAACTTAATTACACCTGTTTGTGTTTCAACCCCATCTATTGTCAGAGTAACCGAGTACATGCCTTCAGTGCCACCAGTATTGCTGATCTCAGCTTCTATAACTACTTCTTCACCGGGCTTAACCTTTATTGGGGTAATAGACAATTTGGTGATCTGAAAAGCGGCTGGTGCCGGTGGCTGGATTGGCACTGGTTTCAGAGTGCAGGCAAGATTCAAACTGGCAGATAAAACAAGTAGTGTCAACATTAATTTGATAACGAGAAAGCTTTTTGTCAACTTTCCAAACATGAAGCGTTTTTCCTCTTGCAACTAATTAGAATTATGGTCTGATGAAAAATATCAAAAATAGAAAGGTAGTGTCAATAAATTTGCCTTTTGAACAATTCATCGAATTGTATGGTCGCAAATCGTCCTGCCCATCGGGCTTTTTAGCGGGCTCTTTTGGCTATTCGCCACTCACCATGCCTTTGAGGAATATACTTGAAACAATGGCATGGTTGTTTAAA
>VGNY01000135.1 GCA_016865895.1 Chloroflexota bacterium
TGACTTGTCCATTCGCCAGCAGAACATCCAGCCCCACCTTGACATTGAGAGGGAGGTGCAGGCCAAAAAGAACGGCTTGCTTACCTTCATTCTCCGTGTCAATGCGGGGAATATTGCGGACTTTGCTGTAATTGAAAATGTCGACACTCGAATCTACCGCCAAACAATTACTGTACAGAAATTTACCTTTGCATCTGGCCATCGAGACGGAGGTCAGCCGGACGCAGTACGGCCAGATAACCTTCAACGTAATAATCAGGGACGGAGTCGCCCAGATGAACTCTCTCAATATCGTCAAGAACAAGCGGATCAGATATAAGGCGGGTATTGACAAGGGTGATAGGGAATGATATTATTTTGAACTGGTAGCTAAGTGGTAGCCAATGCCGCTCTAATGCGGGTTTACGGCAGCCAAGGTCGAAAGACCACGGCTGCCTTTTTTTGTGCTTATGGAACTGCGAGACGAAATTGCCGGAAGAAGAAAGAAAGCAGAGGACTATCTTCGCCTGAAGAGGGACTTGTGGGACCAGGTTGAACAACTCTTTCATAACCAATTAGCCGATTATATCTCCGAATCAAGCAAGTCGCAGGTCTTCGACTCCAAGCTGACCACCTTGACGCTGGAGCGCGGCTACCGGGTAATGGCCCAGCTGCCGACCGGCAAGGTTAGGCCAATTTCCACAAATGATACTGGTGATGCCAAACTGAAGAACCTTCTCTTGGATAAGTATGTTATCCCCAACGCCAATGCCCAGTTCGATTTTCTTACCAAGCTGCGGATGGTTGACATCTACTCTAATGTCTATGGCAATTTCTTCGCTATGGTTGACTGGGATGTGAGAGGCAATGGTTATGTCGGCCCGGATATGTGGCTCTTGCCGATCAGGGATGTCTTTCCGCAGGTCGGGGCGATGTCGCTCGATGACAGCGACTATGTTATCGTGCGCACCTGGAAGCCACTATCATACTTTGAGGGACTGGCGAAAAGGGATGGTTTTAAGAATGTGCCGAAGATTATCGAGAAGATAAAGGATAAGGACGGATCGAAGGAAACGAGGGACTCGACCTCGAAATCGAAGCGGGAGGAGGATCAGTATCCCGATGCTCTCTCTGCGCGCAAGGCTGGCTTCTTTGAGGTCTGGACCCAGTTTGAGAAGGACAGGTGGGTGGATTTTTCTGTTGATGCCGATATAGAGTTCAGAGACAAGAAGAATCCGCACGACAATGAGGAACTGCCGGTAGTCTGCAAGTATTCTATCCCCTTGCTGGATGACTTTATGGGGATGGGGGATTTTGAGCGGGGGGCGACGATGCAGATGACTATTAACTCGATCTGGAATCTTTACCTTGATGCTTGCAAGATGTCTATTTTCCCGCCAACTCTGCTTAACAAGGATATGATTGCCTCGTATTCTTCTATTAAATGGGGGGCAGCCGAGAAGTGGTTGTGCCGGGGCAATGTGGATCAGGCGGCTAAGACAATTCAGCTTTCGCCGCAGGGGATTGCGACCTTCAACAACACTTACCAAGTGGCCAATGCCTCGCTTCTTAATATGTTCGGCACAACTGACACTACCGTGACGGCGCAGACCGAGGCAGGGTTTGGCAAGACTCCCAAGGCGCTGGCGATGCAGACGCAGAGGGAGAACACCCGCGATAATGCCGACCGCTTCTATATGGAGCAGTTCCTCAAGAAAGTGATGACCAAGATGGTTAATCTTCTCTCCAAGAAGCAATCGAGCGCGATCACGCTTCGGCTGTTTGAGGAAGAGATTAAGCAACTGGAAAGAAGCTACAAGGAAATCAGAGAAAACTATGACGATAAGACAGGCAAGCTCACTATCAAGCCGAAGAGGTCCGGGTCGGTTCTTTACGATTACGAGATTGTTTCCGGTTCGACCTATGCCCTCGACCAGCAGATGCAACAGGAGAACCTGATGAGGCTTCTGCAGATGTTTATGGAAACCCCGCAACTGGCGCAGGTTTTGGATATGGAAGGCTGGCAGGTAAAACTTGGGGAGTTGTTCAAGCGGGTTATGTCTAGCTCCGGCATTCAGGATTGGGACAAGATACTAGTAGAGAAGACAGAAGAGGAGATGAGCGAGGGGATCTTGCAACAGGACGCTCAACGCCTTGCAATGGCCATACAACAAGCGCAACAGCAAAATATGAACCAAGTGCCGATAGGACCAGCCCCAGAGGGTTTGGGCGGGCCGGGAGAAGGAGGATATGGCGGTCAAGCAGGCTATTAAGCCGGATAATGTTTTTTTTAGCTTGCCCTCTTTGGCTATAAAGAAAGAGGCGCCGGGGGCGACAGATGATGAAGTTGCCTTGACGGCGATGGCCGAGACGGACGGGTGGGCGGTACTGGAAGGATTTATCGAGAATGTATCGAGAGACTTGGACGAAGCGAACGGAGTGGCGATTGGGCAGGGGGCAAGTTTTGAGGAGATCGGCAAGAATACGGTGGTGATTAGTATGGCGAAAGGGATTATCGGGAAAATCTTGGACAAGGTTAATGACGCCAAGGAGGCGGTTGAGAATGCCAGAGCCATTGAACAAAAGCGAAAGTGAGAGAGTAAATGGCGAAGAAGAAACATTGGACTTTGACAAACCGGATTTTATGTTTTTGCCGCAAGGCAATCACGAGTGGCGGCAACAGGGGACATATCTTGTGTGCAAGAGTTGCGAAATTCAGCACGCAGTGTGGATCGGGACGGAAAAGATAATGGTTGGCCTTAATGATAAGGGACAGCCGATCCTTAAAAAGAAAGATGGTTTATCTTAGGCGCTTTTATGGGCTCACCCCCTTTCGGCGCCTAGGACAAGCCATTTGGCTTGGCAGCATCATCGCACGACTGCATAAAATCGGTGTGTTAGACAGGAGGTGAGAAAATGGCTCACCAAGACAAGGCGCTAAACGAAAAGGGCGAGGAGGATAACGCCCTTGACACTACGCCGGTGGCAGAAGAGCAAGACTCTGAAGTAGCGGCTGAACCAGAAGGTGTCGTTGAGCCGACTCCGGAAGCGGTTGAACCTAAGTCTGACTTGGTTGAACCGACAGAAGAAGTCGGGGAAGCGAAACTGGAAGGTGAGGAAGCGGGAACAGGGGAAGTTCCCAAAAAGGGTTATACCCAAAGGGTCAGGGAACTCGTCAAAGAGAGGGAAGAGGCGAAGGCCGAAGCCCAATCATTGAAAGATCGGCTTGCGGAGCTGACCGGTTCAGTAGAACCGCAGGAGGGATTTCTTCCTCCATATCAACCGCAAGTAGAGCCTGGAACTGAAATATCGCCAGAGCAATACCAGACCGATGTGCTTAAAACCGCAGATGGTCTGGTAACGCTTAAGCTAAAGCAGTTTGAGGCAATTAACCGAATCAACGATGAGGCGGTAGAGGCTCTTAAGGTTTATCCCGCGCTTGACCCGGAGAGTGAATCTTTTAACAGGGAATTGTCCGATTCGGTTACCGAGGCGGTAGAGGCTCATGTTAAAGCCAATCCGTACAGCGCATCAGTAAAAAAGTTTGTTGACAAGCTGATGAAACCCTATGAAAAGGCGGTAACCAAGGAAGTCGGGCAGGTTACCGAGAAGTTAGCAAAGCAAGTATCGGAGACCGCTCTTAGACCGACATCTGTTAAGCAGGGAGAAAAGCCGGATAGCGAAAAAACGATAGCAGAGTTAGAAAACGAACTCGGCGTAGTTTATTAAAGTCCGGAGAGGAAAAGAACTTTGCGAATGGGCAGATTTGCCTAGGAAGGAAGCGTGAAATATTAAATGGCTACAGTAGGTTCAGGAGTGTACGGGGTTTCCAACCCCAACATTTCAAGTGGGACATTGGCGCCCGGGGTTTTTACCTACTACGAGAAGGTTTTCTTGGCAAGGGCCGAATACGAGCTTATTCTCAAGGAGGGAGGCCAAATCAGGACTCATCCGGCGAATAATGGCCGCTCGGTCAACTTCACCAGGATGCAACCTTTGACGGTGGTAACTTCCCCGCTTGCGGAAATGTCCAACCCGGTTGTTTGTGCACTAAATCTTTGTACCGTAACAATGACTCTGTCAGAGTTCGGTATGACGACTTACACCTCCCGGTTTGCTTCCACGATTAGCATTGACGCTAATATGAAGGAGCAGATTGCGGTGGTGGGGCAGAACATGGGGGAGACCTTGAACAAGTTGGTTGGTGAGGAGCTTCAGAATGGATCGAGCTACTATGGCAATAACCACGCGGTTAATAATCTCGCTGCGGGTGACACCATTGACGCTTGCGATATTCGGATGCTTGTCCAGACCATGGAACTCAACCGTGCCCAGAAGTACCCAGATGGAATGTTTGTGGCTAAGACTGGGCCTTACTCCAAAGCCAATCTTTTGGCAGATACCACATGGGTGGCGGCTCATACTTACACCGATACGAAGGAACTCTATAAGGGTGAGATGGGCGAACTCTATGGTGTCAGGTTCTTACTCAACCCATTGGTGTTCTCCGGAACGGAGGCAACCTCAACTGCTGCTTCAACAGTAGTAAGGTTCTATACCTTCATTCATGGAGCTAACGCCTTTGGTTGTTACGACCTGGAGAAAGACCAGCCGAAGCTATACCTTCTGCCCAATGCAACTGACTCTAACTCGCCAGCAGGCAGGTTATCAGTCATTTCTTGGGCCGGCAGTTATGCCACGAAAGTGCTTAACTCCGACTGGGTTATTTCCTGTCGGTTTACGTCTGCATAAGACG
>VGNY01000136.1 GCA_016865895.1 Chloroflexota bacterium
CTGGGCAGAAAATTATCAAAGTCACCAACCTGGTCACTTTCGAAGGCGCCATATTCAACTCATTAAGAGCTCTACGCCCACGGCAGTATGAAGACAGGCTTAGAGTTGAAGCCAGACTCCTCGATAGGGCCAAAGATGACCCGCTGAGCAAACCGCTGGAAGACACACCAGAAGACCCGTTTGGCAGAATCAAAGGTAAATACTGCATCACCGCCAGCAACATCGCCAAATACGATGGGCTCCATGGTATAGTCATCTTTAAAGACTATAATCCTCTCAAGTTCTCCAGAGAGGAAATCATTGATTATCTGGACACCGGCTGGAAATGGGCACAGAAAGCCCACCAATTCGACCCCTCGGCTAAGTACTATTTCTTTCTGTGGAACTCGCTGAAGAAAGCCGGGGCCAGCCTGGCTCACGGACATGCCCAGGTGGTACTCAGCAGGGACAGCCATTATGCCAAAATCGAAGGCCTGCGTTATACTGCCCAGCGCTACAAAGCTGAGCATGGCTCAGATTATTTCAACGACCTGTACCAAGCTCATTCTGACTTAGGTCTGGCTGTGGAAAAAGATGGGATTAAGATTATGGCGTATCTTATTCCGATTAAGGAAAAAGAAGTCATGCTTCTTGCACCGAGCTTGAATCAGTCCTTCAAGGAAAGGCTCTACGAGGTCTTAGCCTGTTTTCGTGATTGTATGCATGTAACCGCCTTTAATCTGGGGGTAGCCACTCCACCGCTCAACTCGCTACCTGAAAGCTGGAAAGGCTTCCCTGTCATTGCCCGTATAGTTGACCGTGGCTATCCCTGGGACGGTTCCTCTGATTTCGGCACTATGGAGCTTTACGCCGCCAGCATCATCTCCAGCGACCCATTCCAGGTGGTTCACGAACTCAGAAAAGCTCTAAAATAAGGAGAAACGAGGAGAAAAGAAATGGCTAGAGCAGTGATAGTATCGGATATGCTACGGGGGTTTCTTGAAGAAGGTCACCCCCTGTATTGTGGTCCCAGGTCTCGCCGCATCATCCCCAATGTCCAGAAACTCCTAGAGGAAGAGCTAGCCAAAGGCTCGAAGGTATTTTACCTGTGCGACAACCATGACCCTGACGACCCTGAGTTCGCCATGTTTCCACCCCACTGCATCGCAGGCACTCCAGAAGCGGAAGTTATTCCCGAGCTTGCCCAATATCCAGGCAAAATCTTACCCAAGAAAACATACAGTCTGTATTTAAATACTACTCTGGACAAGGAGTTAAAAGAACTCAAGCCAGAAACGGTAGTTGTCTGCGGCGTCTGCACCCATATCTGTGTGCTGCATGGAGTATCTGAAACCAGAACCCGCCACTATCCTGTCGAGGTGCCTGTAGATTGCGTTGCTTCATTCGACGAGAAAGCCCACGTCTGGGCACTGGACTACATAGAAAATGTGCTCGGAGCCAAGCTGACCAGGGTCACAGCCACTGAATTACCGAAGCCACGCTTTGAAATCCCCGATTTCATCCTTGCGGGGGACACATCGGACATCTACTTTGTCCGCACCGTGGAAATTCTGAAAAAAGAAGGCATTAACCCCACAGCTACAATGGAGGTCTTCCCCAGCCGTCCTGGTATTCTCTGCGGCATGGAAGAGGTTAAAACTTTGCTGGAACAAGTCCTCCCTGAAGGCAATCGCGAGGTCTGGGCACTATCCGAAGGCGAACCTTTCCAGCGAAAGGAAGTGGTACTGCGCATAACTGCTCCCTACCAGAGCTACGGAGTCTACGAGACAGTCTACCTGGGTATGCTATCGCATTGCAGCGGCTGGGCGACAGCCGCCAAGGAATGCGTTGATGCCGCCCAGGGAATCCCGATTATCAGCTTCGGCGCCCGCCATGTGCATCCGCTTATAGCTGGCATAATGGACTATGCCGCTATTGTCGGCGGTTGTGTCGGCTGCTCCAGTGTTTCCGGAGCCAAGCTGACTGACATCAAGCCCGCCGGCACCATGCCTCACGCCTTGATTATAATCATGGGCGATACCACCACAGCCACCAAAGTCTTCGATAAACACATGCCCCCGGAAGTACCCCGCATCGCCCTGGTGGACACCTTCAAAGATGAACCTGAAGAAAGCATAATCGTCGCCCAGGCATTAAAAGGGAAACTGCAAGGAGTCCGCCTCGATACCCCCGGCGAGCGCGGCAGGGTCACCGCCGACCTGGTCAAGGAGACCAGAGCCAGGCTCGATTTAGCCGGCTTCAAAGAGGTCAAGATTTTCGTCAGCGGTGGCCTCGACCCTGAGCGTATAAGATATTTCATCGAAGAAGGCGCACCAGTTGATTTCTTCGGCGTCGGCAGCTATATCAGCGGTGCCAGACCCATTGACTGTACCGCTGACCTCCATGCTATCGAGGGCAAGCCAATCGCCAAAAGAGGCAGAATCCCCGGCATTACGCCCAACCCCAAACTAAAACAGATATTGTAAGACAACTGCATTTGACACACCCAGGTAGCAGAGCACGAAAATGTGGCTTGGTATTGCGTCTGTAGTCATCGGTTACATCTTGGGCTCCATTCCTTCAGCCTACATCGTGACCAGGCTCAGAAAAGGCGTAGATATCCGGGAGGTTGATGCTACCGGCAACGTTGGGGCTGGTAGTGTCTTTCGCCAGGTCGGTCTGTGGGAGGGAGCTATAGTTGCAGCAGCCGATATAGCCAAAGGTGCTGTCGCCATACTCATCGCCCAGTTTCTGCATGTCTCCGAGCCCTGGGTGCTGGCAGCGGGCTTCGCTGTTGTCCTTGGTCATAGCTTTCCTCCCTACATTAGCTTCAGGGGCGGTCAGGGTGTGGCTGCTCTCATAGGTGTTTACCTTGTCTTAGCACCTTTGGCAATGGCTGTCACCTTGGTGCTTATGGGCATCGTCTTGCTTCTCATACGCAATATCTTCTTAATGATTTGCATCGTTGGCCCGCTCCTACCCCTGATTGTCTGGATATTCCATGGCTCAACCCTGCTGATACTCTACTCACTGGCTATTGTCATCTTTCTGGCACTCAGAAGCCGGAGAGGTTTTCAACAGTTCAAAGAAATAAAGCTGGTGAAGCCAAGGATTCCCAACCCTTTCAAAAGGGACTAATCTAAGGGGGAATAGCTATCCTATTTCTCTTTAAGGGCAAGGAAATATGTTGTGTAGTGCGAGGCTAAAGCCTCGCCAGACAACAGCCTACTAACAGGCGCCCCTAAATTCCGACTAGTCGGGATAAAGGGTCGTACTACATCGGTGTAAATAATCACAATACCACTATTCTTGTGCTATAATTGGCGAATACAACAAAGACTACCTAATAACAAGCCAAGACCTTTATAGGAGGTTGAACAGACTATGGTTACGGAAGAGAAAAAGAAGGTGATAAGCCGGCTGAAGTCAATGTATCCGCTTCGAGCTAAAGTCAATGAGACCTATCTGAAAAGCGCTGAAGCAATTAAGGCAGGCAAGCCTGCTGTCTGGGCTATGCTCAATTTCTATTACGGCGACCCTATTCTCAAGGCTATGGACGTGGAAGTGGTGTATCCCGAAAATTACGGCGCTGTCCTCGCCGCTACAGGAGTTGCCCAAAGGTACTTAGACCAGTCTGACGCCGATGGTTTCCCTACCCACCTCTGCGGCTACAGTCGGGCCAGCCTCGGCTATACCTCAAGGATGATGAAAGACCTGAAAGGCAAAATACCTCCAGAGGCTCCTTTCGGGGGTATGCCAAAACCCATATTCCTGATGGCCTCAGCCGCTATTTGCGACGCCAGATATAAGTGGTTCCAGGCATTGGGCCGTTATATGGATGTCCCGGTCTGGTCGTTGGAGGCTCCCTCACCAGGAAACAAGGAGTTCTTCATCGAAGGCAACTACCAGAGAATGGTTGAGCTGGGGATGAAACATTTAAGGGATTTCGTCGCCTTCGTGGAACGCATGCTGGGCAAGAAGATGGACTGGGACAAGCTGGATGAAACAGTCAACCTAATGATAGAGATTAACCGGGTGTGGTTCGAAGCCAACGAACTGCGCAAGGCAAAACCCTGCCCAGTGCACAGCCGTGACTTCTGGAGTGCCATGCCAGCAGCCTTGTTCCTGGCCGGTGACCTGAAGGACTCGCTGCAGCTCTATCAAAATGCCTATCAAGAGGTGAAAGATAGGGTGAATAGCCACGCAGGAGCCATTCTCGAGGAGAAGTACCGGCTGGTATTCGCTGAGCTCCCCCCCTGGCATAGCCTGGGGCTTTTTGACAGGCTGGCTGAAAGAGGCTGGAACTTCGTCGTCGAAAGCTTTGGCTACCGCCCGCCAATACCTCTCGACCTGAGCAAAGTCAGTGACCCGCTGGAAAAAATCACCAAGTTCAGCCTGCAGTTTTTTGCCGGCTATTATAATGATGCCAAGAAACAAAACGTGCTCGGTGGCGCCTTCGCTTATCCTTACTTGAAATATGCCAGAGAATGGAAATGTGACGGTGCACTCCTCCACCCACTTATCAGTTGCCGCAGTGCCTCTACACACCTGCCATATGTCTCAAACATGCTGATGGAGCAATTAAAGGTGCCGTCACTGAACGTCGAAGGAGATATCGTGGACCTGCGATTATTCGACCCCGAAGATGTCGTGGCCAAAGCAGAACCATTCGAGGAAACAATGGAACACTACAGGAAAGTAAGGAGGCAGGAAGG
>VGNY01000137.1 GCA_016865895.1 Chloroflexota bacterium
CTTGGGGTGGAATGTTTTCATCGAGCAGGAGCTTCAGGCTCATCTAATCCCTTCTGCTTCGAGAACTCCCACCTCCTCCTGCGTCAGCTCGGCGGCATACTCCAGGCAAGCCAGGATATCCTCATTAGTGAGGTCAGGGTATTCTTTCAGCACCTCTTCCGGCTTAAGCCCGGCCGCCAGGAGGTTAAGCACGATGTATACGGGGATTCGCGTGCCCTTAATCACCGGTTTGCCGTGCATAATCTCAGCGTCTATGACAATTCGGTCCTGGTATCTCATTTCCTATCACCTCCATTCAAACCTGCCTTCTCTAGCCCTTCATAATACAGCCTTTTTGCCTCTGCTGCCAGCCGCTCCCGCTCCTGCTGAGGTGTGGTGAAGTTAATGCGGCGGATGGGGAGTGCTCTCACCTCGTCTCCAGAAACATGGTTGTTCGTGCTTGTCGTCTTGAATCGCCAGTTAAGGAGTTTCGAGTTTAGAATCACTAATATATAGTAGCGGTTTCCTTTAAAGTTGCACAAGTAGTTTACGGTGTGGCCTAAGAACACGCCCTCGGGCATGCACGCGCAATTCAAGCGTCTTTCCAGCTGCATGTTTGCGACTTCTTGAAAACCCAAGCGCTCTTGTCGATGATGCTGGGCTTTCTCTGATTCCCCTGCCATAGAAAGATATCTTGCTTTGTCGAGCCAACCTTCTTCCCCTGTCGCCCTGTCCAACGTTACCCAGTATCTTTCTAGGTGGTCACCACGTATGAGTAAAGTGCCTGTGTCGGTGGTGCGGAGGCAGTTGGCGAAAACCGTAAGATTAACCTCACCTTGGAATACTTCAGCCAACGCTTGGCCATCTATTGGAACTAAAGCAGGCCATTTATGGATTTTTCTCAACACGTCCCACCCCATCTGAGACACTGCTGGCATGCTCAGGTTGGTGGGGTCAATTAACATTAGCGCATCTATTGGAATGGTAAAGGGTTCGGTAGTTTGGAGGTCAATGGCATCTGTCAAATCTACCTCCATCAATTTCGGAAATTTCGAATTTCTATAATTATACTGTAACATTATCATATAAAATTTCGGAAGTCAATAGGCTGATGGCATTAACTAGTCTAAGGCATGTATGTTCTGTTTATTTTATGCTAAACTTGACTAACTGCATTTGGCAGGCAGACCAATGAGTGCGAGTAGCTATCGTGAAGAAGTGTTCAATGTGCTGCTGGCTTTGCTGCTTCACGAGAGGGGCTGAGAGGTCTTACCGCATCAGGACAGGCAATTATCGAGTAGTCTACGAAGTGTATGATGACGAGAATCTTGTTCTCATCCTGCACATAGGCCGTCGAACCGAGACAACCTATCGACCATAGGGCTATAATAAGAGATACAAAATGGTATTTCAAGTAGCCGAGCCTACCTTAAGTCCTGAAGTAGCTAATCTATTGGAAAGCTTCTTGGGCTGTAAAATAGCCAGAGAAGGTATTCTTCAGGACAGAAAACAATTCGATTTCTTCGTAATCCTAGATAGTTTAAAGATAGTCGTCGAACTCAAAATAGGTGGATTTCAAAAACTACCTGTAGCCATTGCTCAGGCAGAGGACTACAAAGAAAGAATAGGCGCTGATGGCATTATAGCTATTGTCTATCCTGACGAAGCCAGAAAGGAGGCCACCAGGCCAGATGATGTTAAAGACATTGCCTTGGGTCTCCGACCAACTGTAATGGTACTTTGTCCGTTTCTCAAGGATTATTACCCTCAGATTTCATTAGCTGAGTTAGCCAAGAACCTTAAAGACAGCCTGACTAAACCTACATTAGCCCCATCAGTTGACCTTGTCGTTGAGGCACTCCGTCAGTCAGTTCAGGGGATATCATTGGAGGTCAAGCGCAGCGCCGGGGTCGATAGCCCGATAATCAAAGAAACAGTCGGCTCCTTGATTCTATTTGAAATATTGTCTCAAGAAAGCGGAGAGATTGATAGCAAAAAGGTGAAGGAAGAGGCAGTAAAGGGTATAGTAGCCGACCTCGCTGGATACATCTTGGTCAACCAACTCTTGCTGCATCATATATTATCAACAACCTTGAGTCTCCCTAAGAAACTGACGAGCGTCTCCGCTCCTGTCGAACTTAATGCGTATTTTAAAGAAATCCAGGATATAGATTATAGAGCGGTCTACTGCATTGATATCGCCTCGAATATACCATTAGCGGTCACCACCGAGATAAATATCGCTATAACAGCCATACGTGCTATGCAACCTGAAAACTTGAGACACGATTTGCTTGGCAGGATATTCCACGAATTCCTGCCACCAGAAACCAGGAAACAAATGGGCGCTTTCTATACTCGACCTCAAGCAGCAGAAATACTTGCCGGGCTTGCTATCGACCGTGCCGATGAAAAGGTGCTTGACCCAGCCTGCGGTAGCGGCACCCTGCTGGTAAGCGCTTACAGGAAAAAGAGCAGCATAGGAAAAGTAAGATTCCACAGAAAGCTTGTTGAAGAGGAGCTAACTGGTGTAGATATAATGCCTTTTGCTGCACATCTAACTGCCCTTAACCTCACCATGCAGTCCCCAATGGAAGTAACTAATAGAACAAGAGTAGGCATTGGGAACTCCCTACATCTTGCACGTGGCGACGAGATTGGCGATGTGACCAGATGGTTGCGCACATTCGGGGGAGATGTCACCAGTGTTGAGGTAGAGGAGCCTCTCACCAAAGGCGAGATGTTCAAAGTCGAACCTGCCAACGTGGTCATTATGAATCCACCCTTCACCAGGAAAGAAAGGCTGACCCCAGCAATGAAGGGAATCGGGCTTTCAATCTTTGGTGAACAGAACTACTGGGCGTATTTTATTGCCTTAGCAGACTTGTTCCTCCGGAAAAACGGCAAGATAGCTGCTGTCTTGCCCCGAGACTTCTTTAGGGGCGAATATAGCAGGGCTGTAAGAGAATACCTTTTCAAAGAAGGCAGATATGGTCTTAGATACGTGGTAAAATCAACAAGAGATACAGCTTTCAGCGAAGGTGCCCGCTTTAGAGATTTCCTGATTGTCCTCCAAAAAGACAATGCTCATGCCAAGTGTGCTTTCGTATACCTCAAAAAGAAACTTAGTGAACTCAGCATGAGGGAAGCCTTTGGTATATCCATAACAGTCGGCACAGTAGATGAAGGCGAAACATTCGAGGATGAATCATTATTCATTATATGGAAAGACCAGTCGGAGATCTATGCAAACTGGCAGGACCTGGGGCATTTGGTCGCATTCAACACCGTGGCGGGAGAAAAGCTTTTGAGATTCTTTAGAGACGCAACTTCCAGAGGCAATGAAAAGATTACCAGGCTGGAAAGCCTCAGACCAGCTATTGGAGTTATGAGAGGGTTGACACCTTGGATTAAAAATTTGCTGAACCTGATCTTCATTGTCAGACCAATAGATGAGAGAAGAGTTGGATATTCTAAAATGGTTCTCGTATCAGAAGCAGCAGGCCAAGTCATGTGTAAAATGAAAGACTTCGGGATAACCCTCGAAATTCCAAGGAGAGTCGTCAAAAAAGGCCTCAAAACCGCTGCGTATATACCCAGTCTTGATGTCGAGGCCATCAACGACTTAGTCATCCTCAAGTCGTTTGATGGGCTAAAGGAGATTCAGCAGAGGCTTGGTATAAAGGCAGTAAACTTCAAGGATGTAAACCGTAGAGCAAATGACAGATTTGCCCATCTGTTTATATCTAGAAGGTTTAACTTTGCAGCCCCAGGGACTAAGGTCCTTTCATTCTTCTCAACTGAGAAATTATTGCCAGGAGAGGCTTTCTGGGTACTTCCCACCGACGTTATCAGTTCCAAGGTGCTATGCGTTTGGTTCAACAGCACGCTAGCGTTTACAGAATTACTACTCTCACAAAGGGAAACTGAGGGCTCTTTTATCGATGTGACATCGGAAAAGATTCTCAAATTACATACCCCCGATTTTAGTAAATGCAATACTGACGACATACTGGAAGCCTTTGAGAAAGTCAGATATGCGGAATTTCCTCCACTTGTGGAGCAATTTGAGAACCCGCCTGAGGCAAGGCAAATTATTGACCGCACTGTTCTCAGAGCCATCGGGTATAGTGAGAAAGAAATAAATACCCTTCTGCCTGAAATCTATGATGCAATGGCCACCGAAATGCGAAGCTGGAAAGAACTAATGCGCCAGTCTCCTGCCACAGAAAAAGAGCCAAGCCTTCAGCTTCATCTGCTGCCGAGCGTATGAATACCACCTCTTAGCCAACCCCGTTTGCCTCGTACATGCGATGCTGCTTAAGGTTTGTGTCCCAAAGTTCGGAGCAGTCGACCCTACTTAATGCCAAACCTCTCAATGAGCCTGCGCGCAGTCCGTCCCTGCCGATTCCTGTCTGTTTCTCGCTGAGTATGGCTAATAATGTGCCATCTGGAAGCGAAGCACGTATTTCAGGTACAAATGTAACCCTGGTCCGCCCAGAAGGCATTTTCTTAGTCAAACACCTGCCGTGCTTTGCCTTTCTTCCTGGTTTCCAGCCATCTTTTTGTAGAAGCTTAATAAGCTGAAAACCGGCGATGGCTGGCAGGTCACCTGGCATTAACAGGTAAATCGGGTAGGAATGCGCTGAATGCGAGGCCGAATGAACTCGCCTGAATCAGCAGAGATGCG
>VGNY01000138.1 GCA_016865895.1 Chloroflexota bacterium
GATGACCCCGTATGAAAAGTTTAAATCACTGCCCGCGGCGGAGAGTTACCTGTGTCCTGGAGTAACCATAAAGAAGCTTGATGACATTGCCCATGAAATGAGCGATAATGAATTTGCAGAAAGGATGATGAAAGCGCGTTCCAATCTCTTCCAACACATCTATCGACATACATACCGAGGTGACTGAGACTCATCCCTTTAGGCTCATTCTTGGATTAGAAAAGACTGTGGATGAAGAGGAAACCCCTATGGCAAATTACCTCTTTTTTCCCTTCTTTCTATTATTTTATCCTCTCTCCTTTTGAGATAGTTCATCCCAATTACACTAAGAGAAGACAACGCTATTGCTGTCCCTATAAGAATATAAAATGCAGTGAACAGGCGGCAGGCATCAGAAGTCGGGTGTAAGTCTCCATAACCCGTTGTTGTGAAAGTCGAAACAGAGAAGTAGAAGCATTGAATCCATGTCCATCCCTCTAGACATCTGTATGTCACCGTACCAATGATAATAACCACTATTAACGCGGAACAAGCGGCCACTACTTGTGCTTTTATGTTTGATAACATGCCTCCCCTTTCATAAGCGTACTTTCCATTGTGAAAGTGTATTCTTTTTCAGGCAAAGCATCAACAAGCTGGTCTGTTGGTTAGGGTCATTGCGAGACAGGAGTCGTTAAATGCTCTCTAGGGTCAGCAAATTCTGGGTAGTAGTTCCCCGCTGAGCATGTCAACAATGCGAGATGCTCCCAGACGGGTCTTCATGACTACTTTGCCTTTATGCTCATTGGTTACCTCACCGATGATTGAGGCGTCAGTACCGTAGTGGTTCCGCTTCATCTTGGTCAGAACTTTCTCGGCATCATGTGGAGCGACTATGGCTATCAGCTTACCTTCATTGGCAACGTAGAGCGGGTCAAAACCGAGAAGCTCACAGGCAGCCCGTACCCCGTCGTGCACCGGTATCTTCGTCTCCTCTACCCTGATGCCCACGTTGGACTGCCGGGCAAATTCGTTGAGCGTGGTAGCCAAGCCGCCTCGTGTTGGGTCACGGAGGCAATGGATTTGCGACGAGGCTTCAAGCATCTGCGAAACCAGCTTATTCAAGGGAGCGCAATCACTCTGAACCGGCACTGAGAACTTTAGTCCTTCGCGCTGGCTCATTACAGCGATGCCGTGGTCGCCGATAGTGCCACTCAGGATAATCTTGTCACCGACTATGGCATTAGCACCGGAGATGTCTATACCGTCCGGAATTATGCCTATGCCTGAGGTATTGATGAATAATTTGTCAGCACCGCCTCGATTCACCACCTTGGTATCGCCGGTGACTATCTTCACCTCAGCTTCTTCAGCAGCAGCTTTTATTGATTTAACTATCTTGGTTAATTCGCTAAGAGTCAAACCTTCTTCTATTATGAATGACAGGCTCAGGTATAGTGGCTTGGCTCCGCTCATAGCCAGGTCGTTGACGGTGCCGCAGATGGCCAGTTTGCCGATATCGCCACCGGGGAAAAAGATAGGGTTGACTACATAGCTGTCGGTGGTGAAGGCAAGGCGACCGATGAGGTCGAAAACTGCTGAATCATCCAGTTTAGCCAGCAGCGGATTGTCCAGAGGCGGCAGGAAATTCTTCTCAATCAGCTCATGGCTGAGCCGGCTGCCACTGCCATGAGCCAGCAAGATGGTTTCATCATTCATAGTCAACTCCATATTGAAAGGTCGTCTGTAATCTATCCACCTGCCCTATCCCTTATTAATGGAATGGGGAGTGTTGATGGAGAGGGGTGAAACCCCTCTCTTAAATCTCTTCCCCCTCTCCTTACAAAGGAGAGGGGGGATTAAGGGGGTGAGGTTGCTAAACAATTTCATACTGGTAATAAGCGGCGCAGGCGCCTTCTGAAGATACCATACATGACCCTACAGGATGTTCAGGAAAGCAGACTTTGCGAAATAGCTTGCAGTCGGTGGGGGTTTTTACACCACGGAGGATGTCGCCGCAGATGCAACCCTTCGCCTCTCGAACCGGCTCCAGGGTTATCGAGAAGGCTTGCTCGGCGTCAAAACGCTCATAATTTTTTCTTAGCTTTAACCCGCTCGCTGGAACAATGCCTATGCCGCGCCAATCGGCACTACCGACCTCAAAAACACTGTGCATTAGCTCTAGGGCTTTCTGGTTGCCTTCAGGTTTAACTCCACGACGATAGGCTATTTCAACCGTCGGCTTGCCGTTTTCGATTTGCTCCACCAGCATGGCTACTGACTGTAGAATGTCCAGCAGCTCGAAGCCGGAGACAACACAGGCAACGCCGTAGTCGCGAGGGATAAATTCGTAGGGACGGGAGCCAATTATGGCGCTGACATGTCCAGGACAGACGATACCATCCAGCTTAAGTTCACCCAGGTCAAGGAGTGCTTTCGTTATTTGGGGACATAACTTCAACAGGCAGAGGACATAAAAATTTTTGATTCCTTCCTTTTCAGTCTGAAGAATAGAGGCAGCGATGGTTGGAGCGGTGGTCTCAAAGCCAATGCCGATGAAGATGATTGCCTGTGTTGGGTTGTCTCTGGCGATTTGAAGAGCATCTTGGGTGGAATAGACGACGCGTATATCGGCCTCTTCTGCTCGAGCTTTTTGCAGACTGGAATAGCTGCCGGGGACTTTCATCATATCGCCGAAGGTGGTGATGATGACATCCGGCAAGCGGGCCAGGGCGATGGCTTTATCTATATCAGCATTAGCCGTAACACATACCGGGCAGCCGGGACCAGAGAGCATCTCTACGGTGGGGGGCAGGAGTTGGCGGATGCCGTTCCTCATGATAGCTACGGTATGCCCGCCGCAGAACTCCATTAACCTGGCTGGCCTTTTCGATAGCTGCTCTATCCTGGCTACCAGCTTTTTAGCCAGCTCAGTATCCCTATACTCGTCGATAAATCTCACTACTCTGCACTTTCTTCCGGGGTAGTCTCACCAGCGAGTTTGCCGTTGGTTAGCTGTAACAACGCCTGCTCGGCTTGCTCCAGATTATTTGCCAAATCTTCAAGAAGGCTTAGATATTTGGCAGACTTGTTTTTAAATTTCTCCAGGTACCTCTGCTTTATCCCCGGGTCTGAGTTATCTATACTGTTACCAATGTTAGTGAGCACGTACTCGTTAGTATTTTTATAGTTTGTGGCGAGGTGCCCGGCACCATTCAACGTAGACTGAAGCTGACTGCACAGCTCCAGCCATTGGAGCATAGTGGAATCATTCGATGGTCTCTCCAGCCGAATTCGTTCTGCCATTTTCAAACAGGTATCGCAGTAAAATACCAGAGGCCCTGCCGATTCCGGGCGCGGCAGCATCTCAGGCAGGGGGAACCACTTGCAGCCGCTGCTTTCATCGAATGACTCTTTTGTAGTCACACGGTCACCTAGCTTACATACCTCACTCGGCGGCGCTTCCAGTCCAATAACAGCAAAATCATCCCACGTGAAATCCTTGAGCTCCAGGGCTATGCCACGCGCCTCTTTGATATAAGACTTCATGGCATCGTAGGGGTCGACGGGCTTGCGCTCCTCAATTCGGATGAGACCTTTGGGAACAAGGGCCAAAGCCAGGCCAGCGAGCAAAAGTGCTATCCCAGCGACCAAAACGGCATACAGTATGTACCTATTCCGCTTCATCACCTAGTCTCACCATCTCACTTAGTATCTTTAGTGTCTCTTGGGCTTCGGCTTCGTCGATGACGTTTATGGCGTAGCCAGTGTGGAGCAGGACATAATCGCCGACTTTTGCTTCTGGGGTAAGCATGATGCTGACGCGGCGTCTTACGCCGCCGATTTCTACCTCGGCTTCATTACCTTCTATTGAAACAACTTGCACAGGAACAGCTAGACACATAGTTTTCCTTTCAGCATTATGGTTTATAAGCTTCTCGACGATGTCTCAGTCGCATGACCCTAACCGCCTTTTCTTCGTCGTCGATTATGATTCGGTAGCTGCCCACTCTGATGTGCCAGTCGTTCTTTGAGCCAAAAAGCTTTCGGCAGCCTGCGGGTCTTGGATTCTGTGATAGTGCTTTGATGTTTGTGATAATGCGCTGAAAATTCTTGACCGATAACCGTTTGAGGTCTTGTTCTGCCGCTCGCTCTAGGTAGACTTCATATCTTTCGAGCGTACTCATTAAGGAAATCCTCAAGTTTTCTAAACTTGAGTGGCTTCCTCCTCATTTCTTCGAGTAATCTCAGGTCTTCTGTATCCGCTAGGCGTTCCAGCATCTCTTGATATGCATCTATATCAATGATGACCGCCGTTGGCTTGCTATCTCTCAGTACAATTTCGGGATTTCTTTTGTCTTTCATAGCATTATTACCTAATATAAGTATACCTTAAATGGCGACTCACGAACAAATAACTTAGGAGTCTGGTGCTGGAGGCCCGGGCGGTGAAAGTTCACCAGCTTGTGAAGTTGGCGATGACGGCCTGACCTAAGGAAATGCCGCCATCATTGCAGGGCGCCTGCTTGTGAGTCAGCACTGAGAAATCTGCAGATTGAAGCAAAGGTATGACCTTTTTCAGCAGCAGCCGATTCTGAAAGACACCACCACTCAAAGCTACTTTACTTATTCCTGTTCTTTTGGCTATCCGTTGGCACATGTCGCAAATTATCTGAGCTAC
>VGNY01000139.1 GCA_016865895.1 Chloroflexota bacterium
AACGGGCTGCAGCTCACGTAGTCAACATTTATTGCATTGAAGAACTGAATTGATCTTGGTTCTCCAGCTTGCTCTCCGCAGACTCCAACCTCAATGTCTTTCCGTGCTCGCCGTGCCCAGAATATCGCTGTTTCCATAAGTCTGCCTACGCCTTTAACATCTATGACCTCGAAGGGGTTGTCCTCGAGGATGCCAATTTGGAGATAGGTGGTTAGGAACTTCTTTTCGGCATCCTCCCTGCTGAAGGAATATACAGCCTGGGTGAGGTCATTGGTACCAAACGATAAGAAGTCTGCCATCTCTGCCAGCTTACCGGCCCTCATACAGGCACGCACTGTCTCCATCATTGTACCGACTTTCAAGCCGGAACCTTCCAGGCACTTTCCTTTTATCAGTAGTAGCTCCTGTAATGTAATGACTTGTGGTATCATCACGGAAACATCAGCAGACACCTCTGCCTTGGCTGCTTCTATGGCTTTAACCTGCATCTTATAGATGTCAGGGGATGTTACAGCTAGCCTGACGCCTCTGTGACCAAGCATAGGATTTGTCTCCTTGAGTTCGGCTATCCGTTGCCTAATCCGTGGACTTGAGGTTTCCGCTTCTGATGGCAAAAACTCGTGAAGTGGCAGGTCAAGAAGCCTGATAACGATAGGTAACCCCTGTAGCTCCCTGAAGAGGGCAATGAAATCTTCTTTCTGAAGCGCACCCAAACGTTTTAATGCTATTGCTCTTTGACTCTCTGTTTCTGCCAGTATGAATTCCCTTATAGCTGAAAGGCGTTCCGGTCCGCTAAACTGGCGCTCAGTACGGCAAAGCCCAATGCCTTCAGCACCAAGCTTTCTCGCTTGAGACACCATTTCTGGCGTGTCGGCATTGGCTTTCACGCTCAGGCGTTTGAACCCGTCAGCCCAAGTCATGAGTTCTTCTAGTTCGTCTATAATCTGCCCTTCCTCTAAAGGCATTGAACCAACGTAAACGGCACCGCTGGAACCGTCTATGGTGACCTCGTGACCTTTCTTCACTATCTGTCCTTTGACCTGGAACTGTTTCAGGTTGAGGTCTATTTCAATCTCCTCGGTCCCGCAGACACAGGGCTTGCCCATGGCACGAGTAACTATGGCGGCATGTGAGGTAAGGCCACCTTTCGAAGTCAGTACTCCGTCTGCAGCTGCGATGCCCTGAATATCATCTGGGCTTGTCTCGGGGCGAACCAGTATTACGGGCACGCTCCTTTTTGCAAATCGCATTGCTTCACTTGGCTCAAATACAACTTGTCCACACACGGCGCCTGGGGCTGCAGCCAGTCCTTTGGTCAAAGGACGAAACGACTCGGGCGACTTTATGTGCTTATGCAACAGCGCTCTCAGGTCATCGGCGGTCAATCGAGTTATAGCCTCTTCTCTGGTGATAAGTCCTTCGTGAACCATATCAACGGCGACCTTGACGGCTGCCCGGCCAGTTCTCTTCGCCGACCTGGTCTGCAAGACATGAAGCTTCCGCGACTCGATGGTGAACTCGATGTCTTGCATGTCACGATAATGGCTTTCTAATGACTCGGCTATTTCCTGTAATTGAGCATAGACATTTGGCATGCGTTTTTTGAGGTCGGCGATTGGACTGGGTGTCCTTGTTCCTGACACCAACTCCTCACCCTGGGCCTGGCTAAGGTATTCACCAAAGAGCTCTTTCTGACCTGTGCTCGGGTCACGGCTAAATACTACGCCTGTACCGGAAGCCGCATCCTTATTGCCGAAGACCATCGCCTGAACGATGGCCGATGTGCCGAGATCGGGGGAGATATTGTTCAGGCGGCGATATTCCACAGCACGCAGGTTATCCCATGAGTCAAAAACTCGTTTTGCTGCTGCTTTCATTTCAGCAAGGTCTTTCACATTCAGAACGGTATCCATCATGCCTGGCATGGACACCGGCGCCGACGAACGGACAGAAACCTGCAACTCCTTGCCAAGTTTCTTGCCCGCATGTTTTTCCAAAGCGTCCAACGCTTGCCTGATCTCTGCCTCGGGCAACTTGCCGCTTCTTTTGTATTCAGTATAAGCGTCAACCGAGAGGATGAATCCAGGCGGAACCGGAAGTCCAAGCTTGGTCATGGTCACCAGGTTAGCCCCCTTGTTACCTAGAATGGCCTTATCTTCACAAGCATCTTGGAAACTGTGTACATAGGACATAGTTCTGCGTCTCCAAAATCAAATGTTGACCTTGTTGAGCTGTATTAGAATTATACTCTCGATAAGGTGCCCGATTCAAAACCATTGCCAGGCACTTGCTTTTAGCAGGCAATTTCATACTAATGCTTGCCCAGCAAGTAGAGCACAAAGATTGCGCCAGAGTACAGGATTGCGAGGACTGCCGCGTCTATACCCACCTAAATTCGTGGCCAGAATCGCGGCCTGTAGAATAGCATATTCAGCTTTTTCTGTACTCATCTTAATCAGGTTGTTGACTTTCTCTTGGGTGCTGTTGGAAAATGAAGATAGGGAAAGTTTTTGGCTGGACCTTGGCTTTTTGAATGGGACGGATTTGCTTATGAAGGTCGTTATGGGGACCCTGGTAAACGCAGATATTATTGACCCAGTGCGCAACCTGTGGGAGTTGACGCTGATGATTGATGACGATTCTTTAAACGTTAAGAAGTACGAGGTTCGGTCAAAGTACCCTTTTCGGAATGACGAAATCAGGCGCTTTAAGCTGACTCTCAGGGGCGATAAAGTAATTAAAATAGAACCATTAGACTAATTTGTGGAGTAATGGCTATATTCACTATCCGGTTACAATGGTGATGATAGCAGTTATGGCGTGCTGAGGTAGCTGTGGTAGCAGCCACTGAACAAAGCTGAAATGGAGGGTGAGCCAGGTAAGGATGGTGGATTGAGACACCACATACTCCAGCCATCCCGTGATAGGGTAAGCTCGAAGAACAAGTACAAATAATACCAGCCCAATTGCCGCATCAAGTAAGTTAACTATTGCTCCAATCAGTCTGAAAAGGATGCCCTTAATGAGCCAGGCCTTCTCAATCAATCTTGTCGGAATAATGAATATGAGATTCAGAATGAGCCCTATCAAGGCGAACGTAATAAAAAATCCGAAAAAGTTCTCCCAGTTTTCTCCAGGCAGGAAGGACAGCAGATTAGCAGCCAGATGGTAGAGAAACCCGGTGACGGGGATGGCAATGATGAGCGCTAATAGTGTGAAGAAGCTTTTGACAGCGCCCTGCATGAGCCCGCCAATAAGGCTGAAGACCAATATGGCGATTACAACCAGGTCAACCCATGTCATTCTGTTATAGTAGCCTCTGGTGATGTCCCTGTGCGTTGCGTCTAAACAGGTGCATCATCTTTTAACGCATAACCTCGCTGATTTAACTCGTCTGACAGAGCTCAAATCGTGAGCTCAGTCAAGGTCAAGCGGATTGCTGCATTGGCGGCATCTCTTTGCCCCTCTAAATTGCGGATAGCTGCAATGAGGGCAGATGTAGCGTTTCTCTTCTTCCTCTACCCACCTCTCCGTACCGAGTTCTCTCCATGAAGGTATAGCGCGTAGCATCACTTTCTTGCCCACCGCAAAGGGAAAATTCTCAATTAAACTGCAAGGGAAATCCGTACATTCGTGGCAGCCTTCGATGCCTTTGTTCTGGGTGCAGGACTTGATGGGACACGTATGGCAGAAAACGAAGGGTCTATTCGACAGGCATCCCTCACAAGCTATCTGTTCGACGGGCACGTTGTAGACGGCGGTCAGCCTCTCTTTGAATTTGGTGTTGTCGTCTCTGTGGGCTATGTATATGCCGCAGACCCCACAGTATAATCCACACGGTGCTAGCAGTTCCTTTTTAACTTTCATCGTTTGCTCCTTGACTATGATTTGACCGATGTTCAGGAGCACGGTCGATGCCGATTATATAGGATTGCCAGGTACTTCTTCAAAGATTCTTGGTATTAACTCACTAAGGTGGCTTCCCAAAGCGGAGGTTGGATGTGAAAGGAATGAAAAGCGGAAAGGTTGGCACAGCCATCTATTCACCAATTGCTGCTTAATCTCTCGACAGTTGTAGTTACTGCCCTCGTTGTATGGTATGCCTGGAGGTGGCCTGTACGGAAAGCATGAGCTATCAACGAGCTAAATATATCCGCCTTGGGGGCCTTCCTGGGAAAGACGGCTGACCGTCCTTTATCGAAACAAGTCTTCAATTTCTCGATAGGTTCTTTCTGTCCTGCGGCGTATCCTGCCCACGTCGATACGCTTGTTTTCTTCGTCAATTAGGTAGATGATTCGGATGTCGCCAACTCTTATGCGGTAGATATCATCAGATAGTTTCTCGCATCCCTGAGGTCTGAGGTCATGGGCCAAACCACGAAGTCTGGCTATAACACGCTGATAGTCTGCCTTAAGTAGGCTGTCTAGCTCTCGCTGCACCCTCTTGCTGCGAAGTCTAACTTCGAATGCGGCTGGCTCGCTTTCGCTCATAATCACCTAATCTGACGATTTCTTTTTCTGGTGCGGCAAGCGATTCCATCATCGCCAGTAAATCTTCAAGGTCTTCGAGCTTCTTGAGCAAGGCTTCGTATTCATCATAGCGTGCCAGTACAGCCTTTGGTTTTCCATACTGTGTAACATA
>VGNY01000140.1 GCA_016865895.1 Chloroflexota bacterium
TTCAGAAGGCTTTGAACGAAGTTTGCCTCTATCTGGCTAAGTATATCGCTCGAGATGGCGAAGGGGCTACCAAGCTCATCGAAGTTGTAGTGGAGGGTGCACTTACTGAAGCCGAAGCCCGCTTGGCGGCTCGCACCATAGCCAGCTCGCCGTTGGTTAAGTCAGCTATACATGGTAATGACCCCAACTGGGGGCGCATTGTGGCAGCACTTGGTCGAAGCGGCGCAAAGCTAGATGAAGCTAAATTGGTCGTATACTTGAATGATTTTTGTGTTATGAGGCAAGGCAAACCCATGCCTTTTAATAAGCAGGAAGCGCGCAAGAGTCTAAACAGCAAAGAAGTGTCTTTGAGACTGGAACTCAATCTTGGTAGGGGTAAAGCTACAGCTTGGGGGTGCGACCTCTCTGAAGAATATGTTACTATAAATAGCGCCTATACAAGTTAGCGGTAAATATGGACATAAGCTAATGAAACCTCTGGCTATTAAGATTGGCGGTAGCACTCTTGGCCACACAGATACCACAGTTGAGGATTTAGTGGCTCTCCAGAAAAGAGGTGTGCCACTGGTGGTAATTCACGGTGGTGCCCAGGCAGTGACTGATTGGCTCAGCCGCTTGGGCGTCCCCACACGTTTTATCCAAGGCTTAAGGGTAACCGATTTGGAATCACTGAAGGTGGTCACAGCAGTGCTAGCTGGCCTGGTCAATAAGGAGTTGGTAGCGGCTATCTGGCGCTTTGGCGGAAAGGCTGTGGGTTTGAGCGGTGCTGATGGAGGTTTAATCCTGGCGAAGAATAAAACACCCGAGCTGGGATATACCGGTGAAGAACTGAAAGTTAATGTTGCCTTATTGGAGACATTGCTGGATGCCGGGTATATGCCAATCATAGCACCGGTAAGTCTTGGCCTTTTAGAAAGCTCAGACGTGGACACCAATTTACTTAATGTTAATGGTGATACTGCTGCCGGTGAAATCGCTGCTGCCTTGAAAGCGGAAAAGCTTATTTTCTTGACAGATGTGCCAGGTCTCTACGATAGTTCTAAAAACCTGATTCGTAGAATAAGTCCTGAAAGAGCCAAGGAATTAGCCGCCTCTGGAATAGCTTCTGGAGGTATGGCAGCCAAGATTGAGGCTTGCCTCGTAGCTCTGACCAAAGTGCCAGTAGCTCGAATTATAGACGGCAGAGTACCACATGCCCTGCTTAATGAGGTTGAGGGCAAAGGTGATGGAACCACAATCGGTTGGTAAAAAATGGACGATTGGCAGGAACTCGAACAGAAATTGTATATGCGGGTTATCAAGCGGCTGCCGGTGACTTTAGTCCAAGGCCAAGGTGCTCGAGTTTGGGATATCGATGGCAGAGAATACCTTGATTTTGTCGGTGGCTGGGGAGTTGACAGCCTCGGGCATTGTCATCCGGTGGTAGTTAAAGCGTTGACAGAACAGGCCCGGAATTTAATTCAAGCATCAAACCAGTTCTATACCATTCCGCAAATACAATTAGCTCAATTGCTGGTTGATAATAGCTGCCTTGACCGCGTCTTCTTTTGCAACAGCGGTGCTGAGGCTAACGAAGGGGCAATAAAGTTGGCCCGCCGCTATGGTAAGCTTCATCTCAAAGGAGCCTACGAGATTATTACTACCTACGGCTCCTTCCATGGTCGGACTTTAGCTACCGTGGCAGCTACGGGTCAAGACAAGTTTCAGCAACCTTATATTCCGCTTCCAGACGGCTTTGTCAACGTTGATTATGACAACGTCGAAGCAATCAAGGCAGCGACCACCAATAGGACTTGTGCTGTGATGGTGGAGCCTATCCAAGGCGAAGGCGGTGTTAATGTACCCAGCGATAACTATCTTAAGGAGATACGAGCCTGGTGTGACGATAAGGGCATTCTGCTCATTCTTGATGAGATTCAGACTGGCATTGGCCGCGTAGGAAGCCTCTTCGCCTACCAGCAATATGGAGTCGAACCAGATATAATGACATTGGCTAAGGGATTAGGCAGCGGTGTGCCTATAGGGGCTTTTTTAGCCAAAGAGCGAGCGTCGGTTTTTGCTCCCGGGGAACATGGCTCTACTTTTGGTGGAAATCCCTTAGTTTGTGCCGCTAGCGTGGCGACATTGAAATTTATCATAGACAATGACATACCGCGAAACGTAAGGCAATTGGGGCAGTATTTCAAAGACGGTCTGGAAAAACTAAAGGCAAAATTCGGTTTCATTACTGAGGTAAGAGGACGTGGGTTGTTATTAGCTCTGGCTTTTACGAATAATATAGCTGAAGAAATGGTATTAGCCTGTTTGGATGAGAACTTGCTGGTTAATCAGGTTAAACCCAATGCCCTGCGGTTTATGCCGCCTCTTATTATCAACGAGGGCGATGTCGACGAAGTATTGGGCATTTTGGAAACAGTTTTAAGTCGGAGGCCACAATAATAGCTGATAAGAAGGGCTATGTGAGAAGCTTGCTTGAACTGAGCTCAACAAGTTTTCCTATGGATTTTCATACCGAATAAATAGAGGAGGAGTTGAAGAAATGCCTTACAATCTCAGAAACCGAAGTTTTTTGAAGCTACTGGATTTCTCACCGGAAGAAATCCGATTTTTACTGGACCTTTCCCTGGAACTGAAAAGAGCCAAGTATGCGGGAACCGAGCAGCCGAGGCTGGTCGGAAAGAATATCGTTTTGATTTTCGAAAAGGCTTCCACAAGAACCAGGTGTGCTTTTGAAATAGCTGCCTATGACCAGGGGGCGAGGGTGACATACCTAGACCCAGCAAGCTCGCAGTTAGGGAAGAAGGAGTCCTTGAAAGACACAGCCCGCGTGCTGGGCAGGATGTACGATGGGATTGAGTACCGCGGATTCGGACAGGAAATTGTAGAGACGCTTGCCAAATATTCAAACGTACCTGTTTGGAATGGCCTTACCAACGAGTTTCATCCCACTCAGGTACTGGCGGACATTCTTACCATAATGGAGCATATCGACAAACCTCTAAGCCAGGTAAAGCTGGCGTATCTAGGAGATGCCAGGTTCAATATGGGTAATGAGCTCCTCGTAGGTACGGCGAAAATGGGAATGGATTTCCGCTGTGTTGCTCCAGGGAGCCTACAGCCTAACAAAGAGCTGGTGCGAAAAGCAGAGGGAATCGCCAAAGAGACAGGTGCCGGGGTAAAGATAACGGACAATGTGGAAGAGGGGGTAAAAGATTGCGATTTTCTCTATACGGATGTCTGGGTCTCCATGGGTGAGCCAGACGAAGTCTGGAAAGAAAGAATACAGCTTTTAAAACTGTACCAGGTAAATAAAAAATTATTGAAAATGACGGGCAATCCGAAAGTGAAGTTCATGCATTGTCTGCCCGCGTTCCATAATCGGGAGACGACCGTGGGGGAGGACATCTACAAGAAGTTCGGTCTGGAGAGCATGGAAGTCACTGAGGAGGTTTTCGAGTCGGAAGCATCCATAGTATTCGACGAGGCCGAAAACAGACTTCATACCATAAAGGCGGTGATGGTAGCAACGCTAGGTTCATAGTTGGTGAAAGCCAACTTGCACTTAATCTATATTTTTGGGTTAAGTTAACTGTTGGTTGTTCTTGATTATTCACTTCTTTACCCTTACTATACTTAGGTGTGGTTGTGCGCTTTGTCTTGCCTTTCTTTTGGCTTGGCTCTTGGCGGTGTTATTCACTTACTTGTTCCATTCGTTGAAATATGTTAGGGTCTACATGTATGATGCCTGTTATCTGTTCTACGGTCAGACCCTGATTTCGCCCTCCGTTTTTAAGTAAGAAACGAAATAGTTTTCTTATATTAGTACCCTGCATTAGAACCTCAATAACATACTTGCCAATATCTAGCTGTTTTTTAGTTCCAATATCATATAACCAATTAGTCTCAAGCGCATCATATCCGAATCTACAACAATACTGCTCATCATGGTATTTCAAGGCGATGTTTAATCGGTAGGGCTTGCTATTTGGGGGCATATCAACCTCAGTACAGTTTGAAGATTGTGTTTGCCAATTGCCATATCCGCTACATAATTCCTCTGGTTTAGTAGAACAGGTATTAAATATTATATAGGCTCGCACATTACGAGCTATCATTGCGTCTGTTGGATATTCTGGATTGTTAGCAAAAATTAGGCTGGTTATGTAGGGTTGCTTATCTTCTATCCTAGTATGGGGTATTCTGGTTTTCTCAGATATTGCACTCACAAATTCAATATCTGGTCTTGAACTCTCAATATCTTCTAGTTTGGTTCTTAGTAATTCACGACTAGTGCGCATCTTATGATATGGAATAAATGGAACTACTAAAGAACTAATGACGAAAAGAGCAATCCACCCCAAAGTTGGGAAACTTGACTTTGCGATGTCTAGGTATGCACCTACACCCCCAGTAACGTATCCTACAACCACCACCCACCCCCAATACCCGAATGATGAAATGTATTCTTTAATTGAGTCTCGCATGATTGTATTCTACATCCTAGCCTGCCAGAATAACAACCACGAGTTGACTTAACGTATTTTTGTGTTTTGCCAAACCTTGGCGAGTATAGCCA
>VGNY01000141.1 GCA_016865895.1 Chloroflexota bacterium
AGAAAATGCCAGGATGGCGAAAGAGGACTGGCTTAAAGTTGTGGTAAACTAACAAAGGCGAGGATAAAAAGCCTGGGGTAGGTGAGCTAGTTATCTAAAGAAAAGCCTGAATAAAGGATACACTATCGATGGCCTGAACGCCTCGCATATTTGTGATATAATTAACATATCCGACCATCTATAGAGAGGAAGATAGCTTAATGAGCAGCATTATGACTAATGGTCTGCCTGAGGAACTTAGCATTGATGAATGGTGGCGGTTAAATACAGCTCTTGCCCATTATGAAGTACATTTGCTTGAACGAGGTAAGACCTTTTCGGCTTTTGCATACTTGGTCTGCCAAGCTATGGTGTCTAGCCCTCTTCAAAGCATCACTGCTATTCAAATCATTGACCTGTTGAAATCACAATTCGGCGGCCACTGGGTTATAGGTGAAATCAATTCTGCTCTCCAGCAGCTGCAGAGAGCTGGATACATCAAAAAAGTTGCTGATCCAAGTGGTGATAAGTTCTATGTAGAAGAGTCCTATCGGATTCAGAGCATACGAGATCAAAATGAGACAGAGCGACTTAGAGATGATATACTCACGAAATGGGCAAAGGAATTGAGAGAAAAACATGCTCATCTATCTGAAGGCGAACACCAATGCATTATTGAAGACCTGATTAACTTCTGTGTAGCTATTTTCGATAGACGTGGGGCAGAGTGCGCTGCTCTTCTTTACTCTGGTGAGTCAGAGAAGCAAAAGTTCCTGAAAAAATTGGAGACTGAAGATTTGCCATCTTTGCCCATCAGACCCATAAACATTAGCAAAATACGTGATGCTGAAGTGATTGGCTTCTTTTATGATTCTAAGGGAGAGCGTTCACGGTTTATCGGGCATTTTCTCCACAGTTCTTTTCTAAAGAATGCAATAACTATCGATCCGAAGTTTTTCGGCATTTTATCAAAGCAATTTAAGGACTCAACAATAGTACTAGATACAAATTTCCTATTCTCATTGTTCGGTCAGCACGGTTTGTTTAAGCAAGAAATTGCAATGGCAGTTATTCAATTCAGTGCCAAATTAGGGATTCGGCTTCTGGTGCATAGAGTCACTATCAGAGAATTTCGACAGGCTCTTGAATCTTCAAGACGTCTTCTCGAATCTTTTCCAATGCCAAATCAAGAATTGGCTACCGCAGTAACTCAAGTCATAGTCTCAGAAGACCTTTTTGGTACTTATTACAGACGATACGCAGCTACTGGTGTGAGATGGGATGATTGGATACAGCCCATTTTGGCAATAGAAGCTAGACTCCCCGAGTTTGGTATTGAAGTCACAGATATGTATCAACAAGAGATTGAGGCGGATCAGCAGCTTATTGATGAAGCAAATAACATATATGAGGTCAGTCATGATTATTTTGAACGTTTGACGAGTCGTCCGCTATCTAGAATGATTTGTAAACATGATGCATTTCTCAGATTATTTACCGCTAGACTACGCAGAGGTAAACCTGAAGAATTTATCCAAGCAGGGGCATGGTGTATAACCTGTGATAACAAGCTACCTCGCTATGAACGCATTCAAGCAGGCAAACTTCAACAAGTCTCAGTATTCGTACTCGCTGAGCATTGGTTACACTTTGTGCAGCCGATTATGCCGAGAACCGAGGACTGGGATGCACTTGCCCGCAGTCTCCTTCTGAGTTCAGCTCTTCAAACCCCAGTTGCTGAGGGTATATCAATTGAACGGATTCATAGAGCTGCTTGTTGTATAGCTGAATACCGAGACATGAGTGCTCAGCTCGCAATGAGGGTTCTACTGAATTCTCGCTTTCAAGAAGCTATAAAAGCAGCACCTGATACTGAGTTTGAGCAAAAAGTGGGTGGTGCTATAGAGGAAGCACTTCTGGAAGAGTATTACAAGCAGGAAGAGCAACTAAACTTAGCCGTGGCTGAAAGGGACAAGCTGCAAGACCAAATTAGTAAACATGCCACAATAGAAGCTGAGTTACGCTCAGGTCTTGAAGCACTCAGGGGTGAAGTAACAAATCAAATCGTAAGTGCCAAGAGGTTTTATGCTGCATTAGTAGTTGCATTTTTAATTATTGGAGGTGTTTCGCTTGACTGGGGTGCCTTAAAGCCTGTGCTATTGGGTATAGCGATAGCGGGCATGGTAGTGGGTATCATAACTGTTATTGGAATATTCCGGGGCTGGAAATTGGCTTGGAATGTTTTTCTAGGTATAGCAGCGTTTGTAAGTATTTTAGCAGCAATAGTGAGCTTGCGCTATTCTTTCTACGTATAAGTGCTAAAACAAAGTGTTGTTCCACTTAGTGGAAGCATCTACGTATATCCCAGTGCCAAAGTGGATCTAAGAGTACTCCTGTTTATTCTTTACCAATTGACAAAATGCCTCCATGTTAGCTACTAGTTGGATATCAATCCACAGGCCTACTTATTAAAGTCAGAGTAAGGCAAAGAAGCAATATATCTAAGAGTTTGTTGGCATCTTAGATACAGTGATTTAGTGACCTGTCTCGATAATTGGTCCAGATAAGATGTTTAGCTTTTGTTCGAAGAAATCCAAATCATACAATTGGAAATTCTGGGGTAGCAGAAATCAGCACAGTATACCCACCGGCTACTGACTCTATCATACCGGTAGCTCAATGGGAGGGCAGTTGTCTGATACAGAATCGGTTGAGGGTTTGAGCCCCTTCGCCATGCCGTGACTAAGGGTGAGAAGTAATGGCAAAAATTGTGATTATCCCCTTGGAAGGACCATAATACCAAAAAACTCTATAGGCTGCGGGTGTCCTCTGCTCTGCATATGCCTCAAAAACCCTTTCCCCATTTGGACCTTTCAAACTCATATATTCATGGGTCTGGAGGCTGGGATGCCGAGGATTCATTGCCAGGAACTTGAGGGTCTTTTTGACAGCTTGGTAACGTTTCTTCCGGGAGGCAGTACTTTTAAGCAGGTTGTAGGCTTTATTTGCCTCCGCTGTCCATTGTAATTCAAACAAAAGCGCTCGACCTTATAAGGTGTCAAGGTCAACTTTTGACACCCTGCCCTGTGCAGCATCGGAAAGTCCCCGCCTAACTGATGCCAGGGCCTTTGGGTTGTTGAATAGCCATATTTCTGAAGCAGGTATGGTTACCTGCGGGTCCAGTAAGATTTGCCCGATGCTGTTACGGTATATATGATAGCTGACGCCTTCCTGTATTTGAACCTTTTGCAGAACTACTCGCCTTTTAGCGTCCGGTTTTACGCTATCAGCTACCTTTTCGAAGTCTGTATCCCTTATTATTTTAGCCATCACAGCGATAGTATACCATGAGTGGGATTGTGCGTCAAGTGGGATATTCCCACTATTGTGACTGTTACCTGTGTCATTGCGAGTCCCCCGATATATCGGGGGACGTGGTATCAATCTCTGTGATGTACATAACATGAGATTCTTCGCTGCGCTCAGAATGACAGGACGTAGGCTGAGATCGCCACGTCGCCCTTCCTTGGAAGGACTCCTCGCAATGACAGAAAAAGACAGGGTGTCACTAGTGCGCTGGACGAGTACATGCTGCAACAACGATAACCTAAGAAGTGGTACAATAATCGGTGGCAGGTCATCAAATTGCCTGTGGAATAGGGGAGAGAATTGCAAAAGGAGGCTGCTATGGCTAACGTTTATGAGAGACTTCGTGAGAGACTGGACATGTTTCCCCAGGGATTCCCTAAAACCGTAAGCGGTGTGGACCTGGAAGTGCTGCAGCATCTGTTCACTCCTGAAGAGGCTGAGCTTATGCTGTACCTGCAACCCCGCCCGGAAAACGTACCGACTATAGCAAAGCGGGCGGGTAAGGATGAAACTGAACTGGGGGAAACCCTGTACGATATGTCGAAACGGGGATTGCTCATGCGGTATAGAGCACCTGACGAAGAGATTTACTATTTCTTGATGCCGTGGATGGTCGGAATCTGGGAGTTCCAGTTGAATAGCATGACACGGGAAGACATCGAACTGTACGAGAGGTTCTACCAGGAGGGGATGGTACCCTCATGGCGAAAGGCAAAAACGGGGGGATTCCGCGTCATCCCTGTGGAGAAGGAGATACAAGGCGGCAGCGAGATTCAGCCCTATGAACAGGTTTCGCAGATTATCGAATCGCATACCAGGTTTGCCGTGGCCGACTGCATTTGCCGGAAAGAAAGTAGAATGCTTGGAAAGGGGTGTGACAAGCTACTGGAGGCCTGTATGACTTTTGGGCCGGCGGCAGATTTCTACATCGAAAATGGACTCGGCCGCGAGATTTCACAGGAGGAGGCGAAAAAGATACTTCAGAAAGCCGAGGAGTCCGGGCTGATTCATTTCTCCTCAAATCACGCCGGCAACAAGATATTTATATGCAACTGCTGCGGCTGTTGTTGTAAGGCTTTGGCCAGCATAACAAAATACGATAGTCCGGGATTCATAGCCAGGTCAAACTACTATGCCACAAAAGACGTTGATACCTGTACCACCTGCGGCACCTGCGTGGAGCGATG
>VGNY01000142.1 GCA_016865895.1 Chloroflexota bacterium
AGGAACAGAGGCGATACAGCCGACGCCGGAGGCGCTAGCATTCCTTTTTAGCCCAGAAGTGGCAAAATTGTCAGTGGAGGAGCGAGCCAGGCAAACGGTGCCCTGGTTGTGGACTAAGGAATTCATCGATAACAGTCCTAAAGCTGTTGAATTGTATGTGGAAGTCACTTCGAGATATCCCACGCCGACTCATGGCTATGCCTGCCAGGCGCAGGCTATAGCGGGACATGACACCTATGACCGGCTGCCACAAATCAAGGTGCCAACATTGGTTATAGCCGGCGATGCTGATAGAATCATTCCGTCCGGTAACTCGAAGATTATAGTCTCCAGGATACCAGATGCCGAGCTGGTTATACTGGAGAACGCAGGGCATGGCTTCTTCGGTGATGCCGCGGTGGAAGCCACCAGGGTAATGCTCGATTTTCTGAGGCGGCACTCGAAAAGCAGAGAAAAACCTAGAGGTTGAAGTCCTGTTTAGTGGTCAACCGGCGTGCTTCATTCTCTTTTCTTAAGCCTGGGCATGAACATGGGCACCCTTTTCTTGTATTCCAGGTATTCCTGGCCGAACTTCTTCTCCAGCTCCTTTTCTTCAACAGCTTTAAGGTAGAGGATATTAAGCACTATGAATAGCGGGGTGAAGATTAAGATGAGTGACAGCGAGCCGAGCAGAACACCCAGCCCGAGCATAAATATAAACAAACCGAGGAGCATAGGGTTTCTGACATAGGCGTAGAGCCCGGTAGTGATAAGCTTCGGTGGTGGGTTGAAGGGTACGGGTGTGCCTTTGGTTCGGAAGAAGGCTATGACTGGCCAGAACATTATGACGAAGCCGATGACCAGTATGAAAACAGATAGTCCCAAGCTCCAAGAAAAAGAGCCGAAGTGGAGAAATGGCAGCCACTTATCAACCCAGAGGGAGGCGAAGATAAAGAGAACTACCAGGCCGAAAAAGATTATTACCGCTACCGGGGTGGTTAACATCCGGCGCCTTTTAGCTCCGGTGGCTACTCTGTAGACATAATCGGCATATCTATCCCAAATGCCCATTACAGTTAACCATACATGTAGTGTAGAATGAAACTCCAAACACTAAACGCTAAATCCTAGACAATACCAAAAATCCATTACTCAAATTCAAAACATCAGAGACTCGTCCAAAAATGCTATTGCGAGTCCCCCGATAAATCGGGGGGCGTGACAATGACGGGTAGAGGCTCAACTCTGACTAGCGGCTTTTCCTGATTTTTTCCAGCGAGGCCTTGGCGTGAGGTGCCATGGCGAAGAACTTGGTCAGCTTGGTACAAGCATAGTCATCGCAGTAGGCACAATTCACCACCGCTTTATCCCGGCCGCATTTTCTGACCTCGCAGATGTTGCAATAGCCAATGTGCCTTTTACCCTCGGGGGTACATCCATCGCAGTTGATGTCTTCTGGCTTTATTGCCATCTTGTACTGCTTAGACCAGGCTTCGGCTACCTGTTTTCTGGCTGCGTCATCATTCTTCTGCGTTGCTATAAATGCCGGGCATTCAGTGCAAACTATTCCACAATAGGCAACTATTTTGTCCATGGCTTCCTCCTTCTGGCTGGCGTATAGCGGGTTAGCGGGAAGTCTTGGCTTTCGCCTTGCGCCATCGCTTGAAGTAGAGTACCACAACCAGGATGATAATCCAAACGGGGCTGAAGATTGCCAGCCAGATAGCTATGTCAGCTAGTACTCTGCCGAAGGTGGTGAGGCCACGGATTGCTGATTTGAATGTCTTAAGCGCATTCCAGCCAGGCTGACCCAAAGGCTGTGTCTTCTGTAGGTTTACCTCGATAAGAGCCATATCTGAGGTGCGCTCCAGGTACTGGATGCGGCCTTTAACTCGCTCAATTTGCCCCCTGACATTGGAAAGCTCCCGCTGCACAGCCAGCATATCTTCTACCTTCTCCGCCTTCTTCAGCAGTTCCAGATATTGAGCTTCGGTTGCCTCCAGGTTGCGTAGCTGAGCCTGCAGGTCGGTATATTCTTCGGTTACATCCTGGCTTTGGGTGCTCTCATTAGGCACACTGACGGCTAGCTTGCGCAGCCTGTCGAAGGCTTCGTCGAAGCGCTCAGCGGGTACACGGATGGAGATTCGGCCAGAGGCTGCGTCTTTATCCCCATGCTTGTTGGAGGAGACTACATAGCCACCCAGTTCTTTGGCTACGCCGGTAACCTCATTGATGGCTTTAGCTATGTCATCCACCTCCAGTGTCAGGTAGCCTGTTTTTACAATTCTGCGGTCGGTATCCGCCCCGCCCGTTTCGCCTGCAACTGTGCGCGATTGGGCACCATCGGCGTATTCCTTGACTACTCCTGGTGGTGAAGGTGGTGCTGGCAGTGGTGCGGTTGCTTTTTTGCCCGCGCAGCCTGCAGTCAAAACCAGGCTCAGAATCAGAAGTACAGGTATGAAGATTTTAGCCAGTTTATTCAATTTACACCTCCTCGTAAAGCTACCAGGCGAGGCTATATCCCGACCAGTCGGGATATAGCCTCGCACTACATAACAAAACGAACTAACGCCTCTAAAGTTTATATTAGTGAGCTAATCGTGTCAATCTCGATGGGTGGCGGACAACGATGAGATCCTTCGCTTTGCTCAGGATGACAAAAGGCACAGGGCTTGCAATGACATGAAAGGGAGAGTTCGCAATGACGGAGAAGCGTGGCTAAACAATCTCTGTTGAATGGACTGAAGCATTCTGCTATCCTGTGTGTTACATTGTTTAATCCTACAGGGGGCAGTAAATGCGCCGACCTATAGTTGAAGAGCTGGAGCCGTTATTCAACCCCAAATCTGTTGCCGTAATCGGGGCAACGAACAACTGGAATAAGTGGGGGTATTCCACATTTACCAGCGTACTAGGCGGTTTCCGCGGGCCGGTCTACCCGGTGAACAACAAGGAAAGCGAAGTCCTGGGCCATAAGGCGTATGTTAGAGTAACCGATATACCGGGCCCGGTTGATTTGGCTGTCAGCTTGGGTGGGCGACCGCCACGCTTGCGAGCATCTAAGGCATCCCATCCCCCTCGACGATAAAGGGCAAGCCAGCCGAACAGGGTCGATTTCTGCACTCCAAGCACCTTCGCCACCAGCGTTGCCGGTTGTCCGTCCTGGACTGCGGATACTCCTCATTTCCGCAGTTCCGTGAGTTCACCATGTGTAAGCCGTCGCGCATCATTATTTCTCATTCTCCAACAATACCATATTGAGGTGAATATTTCCAGACTATTATAAGACCATTAGTAATTCTAAGCCGGCAAGTTGCCACACGACTTTTATACGGTTGGCTTATATTTTTTAACCAGTGTTTTTGGCGGTCTAGCCTTGGCTAACGGCGTTCTCAATTAGTTCGATGCGGGTGGCTTTGCCGTTCTGGTCGAGCTCCACGGCGACGAAGTCTATACGCCAGGACTCGGGCAGGTCTTTGTGACTATTGAGATAGGCGAGGGCTGAGGCGATCAGCTTTTCTTTTTTGGCGGAGGTCACCGATTCCTCAGGGCTGCCGAAGCCGGCGCTGGTCTTGGTGCGGACTTCCACAAAGACGAGGTAGTCCTTTTTCCGGGCGATGATGTCGATTTCGCCTTCGCGGCAGCGGAAATTGGTCTCATCGATGCGGTAGCCTTTCTTTTTGAGGAAGTCTTTGGCTAGCTTTTCTCCAATGGCGCCGAGTTCTCTGCGTTTCATAATAGTCTCGTTGCCTCTCTTACCGGGGCGAAATAACGGCGGTGGATAGGTGAAGGCCCGTGCTGGTGCAGACAGGATACATGCTGTTTGGTGCCGTAGCCTTTGTGGTTGGCGAAACCGTAGCCGGGGTGAAGCTGGTCAAGCTCTACCATGATTCGGTCACGGGTGACCTTGGCCACAATCGAGGCGCAGGCAATGGAGAGGCATAATTTGTCGCCTCTGATTATCGGTTTCTGGGAAATTTTAAGCTGGGGCAGGGTTAGGAAGTCTATAAGCAGAAAGTCAGGCAGGCAGGTCAGTTGCTCCACAGCCTGGCACATAGCGAGTCTGGTGGCTTTAAGTATGCCGATGGAGTCAATGATTTGATGGTCTATGACGCCAATACCGAAGGAGACGGCTTCTTGCGTAATCAGGCTGAAAAGTGACTCACGTTTGGCTGAGGGGATTTCTTTGCTGTCTCGAACTGATTTCAGCCACGGGAAATCGGGACATTGTGGCAGGATTACAGCGGCAGCGACTACCGGGCCGGCTAAGGCTCCACGTCCGGCTTCATCCACGCCGGCGATGAGATGATAGCCCCGGGAGCTAAGCCCGTTTTCTTCAACAAGGCTTGGCGGGTCTGATATGGTTTTATTGCCTTTAGCTTTCAATGGTGCCACCGCCTAGAACTTCGTTATCTTGGTAGAAGACTACAGCTTGCCCCGGTGTGACGGCGGGTTGAGGCTGATTGAACTTTATTTTAACTGAGTCGTTGTCTGGATAGACGATGGCGGCTACCTCTGGTGACCGGTAGCGTATCTTGACAG
>VGNY01000143.1 GCA_016865895.1 Chloroflexota bacterium
TTATAGGTGATATGTCAATATATTTCTGAAAAAACGTCTCACAACATTTTGCCTTGTGAAGGCTGAAATTGTATTTGATGGGTAGATGGTCTAGCTTCGGTGGTAATTTTCAACTGTTAAAGTCGAGTCTGTGTGGGAGATTGTGTCCAGCCGCGGGGCATAAGAGAAGCGATAGCGGAGGGCTACCGCGCTGGTCTCGATATTTGAGTTGGGCTATGGGATGTGAAGGTTTTTGAGGTATTCGGCGCGCTGAGTTAAAGCTGCCAGCGCCCTTACGGCGTTCTCCGGCATGGTGTATGCCGGTATACCTCGGCTGGTTGCTAGAAACATGCCCTGTCGCTGGTCAATGGAGTTGCCGGGAACGACGATTATCGGCTTTTTTGCTTGGTCACGGATGGCCTCCAATCGTGATAGAAACCACTCATCGTGGATGAAGGCATAGCAAATCGTCAGGCAGCAGTCCACTGCCGGGGTCATAATTTCCAGGCAGGTGGCATAGATGTCGCTTGCCTCATTGAAAGGAGCCCACACCAAGTCTACCGGGTTTTTCAGACTGGGGGACGGCGGTATTTTGTCCTTGAGAAATTCACGAAGCTTGTGCTGCACATCTTCGGGAAGTGGCGAGACTTTTAGCCCTGCCTTGGTGCAAGCATCGGCACTGGCCACAGCGCCACCGCCGGCCTCTATTAGCAGGCCCACCTCGTTTCCACTCGGTAGATAGGGGGAGCTGAAGGCTACGGCGAGGTCCATAAGTTCCTCCAGGCTTTGGGCGGAGATCATGCCTTTCTGTCGACTGGCTACCTCGAACATGGCATAATTGCCAGCCACTGAGCCGGTGTGAGAAGCAGCCGCCCTGGCTCCTAACTCAGAACTGCCGCCTTTCCAGACGATAATCGGCTTTTTCGGTGAGATTTCCTCGGCGAGCTTGAGGAAACGTCCCGGTTGTTTTAGGCCCTCGATATAGGTAACAAAGACTTTGGTCTCGGGGTCATTGCCGAAATGCTCTAAGAAATCCTCGATGGCGAGGTCGCTCTGGTTGCCGATGCTTATAATGCCGCTGAAGCGAAGCCCTCGCTCGCTGCCGAGGCGTGTCATGTTCTCGCTTGCCCAGCCGCTCTGTCCCACGAAAGCCACGCCGCCGGGCTCCATGGGCACCCTGGCGTAAGGTACGATGGTATTGAGGTTAGCTCGAGGCGATACTATTCCCATGCAGTTAGGCCCAACTATTCTGGTGCCACCCCGGCGGGCAGCCTCCACCATCTGTCTTTCCAGTTCCTTACCCTCGGCTCCCAATTCGCTAAAACCAACGCTATGGACAACGGCGAACTTGACACCTTTCTGGGCACATTCAGCCATTGCCTGAGGCACGCTTTGACCTGGTATAGCCATCACTGCTAGGTCTATTTCTCCGGGTATATCAAGGATACTGGCATAGCTCTTCAGGGACATAATTTCAGATTCCTTGCGGTTTATGGGGTAGATTGCCCCCTTGTAACCGTCCTTGAGCAGGCTGGAAATAAACATCCCGCCTGACTTTGTTTCATCCCGTGAGGCGCCAACTATGGCTATGGAGCGAGGCTGAAACAGGTTTTTTAAATCAGGTGCAATAGTTGTAGATGTCACGGTTTATCGAAACACATTTCGTTTTTTGGTTTTAGCGTTTAGGTGTAAAGTATCTGGTTTGGCTCTTTGGTCTAGGTGGCTTCATGAGGCCTGCTGGCTCCAGCTTGGAGAAAGGTGTAGTATTTGTCTGGGCTTGCCGCTGTGCTCTTTCGTGCAAAGCTTTTAGAGCTTGAGGGTTATCATGCAATCTGGTGATACTTGGGTAGACCTTAGGCATTTGCCCATGTCTTCTGGGAGACAATTGAACATTGATAGTCGTGTTATTTATCAGGTTCATTCTATAGGTATAATGGTCCTCAAAGGTGTTTATTACGGGTCGTAGGACGGTAGGTCTCTGTTTTCTGGCGACTCTGGCATAGTTCAGTAGTCCAACGCCGACGACCGTGGTAATGGGCTCGGGCATAAAGATTAAGGCTAGCGCCAGGGATTGTAGTCCTGCGGAGTATGCAGTCTTCATAGCAATCTACGTCGAAATATTTAAACCTATCCGCCTGCCTTTTGTCAAACTACCCTTTACCAGACCTTGTCATTGTGAGGAGCATAGCGACGAAGCAATCCCATTCCCCTATTTGTCATTCTGAGCGCAGCGAAGAATCTTATTATGCTCCCTTCACCTCCCAGATTCTTCGGTCGCGGAGTTTATCCTGAGCCAGATCCTTCGGTCGCTTCGCTCCCTCAGGATGACACCCATCTTCTGTTATGAGATTGCCACGCGGAGTCTATCCTGAGCTATGTGGGATTCTTCTCCCGATAAATCCCGATAAGTCGGGATAAATCGGGATCAGAATGACAAATAGCGAATGGCTCGTAATGACGGCTTGAGTTGCTAAACATACTCTTTATTTCAGTTTCTTCTGCAGCCAGGCGATTCTGTCCCTGAGAACCTTTGCCGCTTCGGTACTGTCAGTGCAACGACTTAAATTATTAGCCAGCTTATCGTCGCCGAACACATCACGGACCCAATTGCTGAAATCATTTTTCACTTCTGTCACATGGTGGCGAAATGAGTCCTCGCTGATATGGTCTAAACATTCAACCAATTGATATAGATTCTTGGAAATGCAGCCATCTTGGCAGAAGAAGCACCTGTCTCCGCTGGTATCAGCTAGGACTCTGGCAGCATCTTGTTTAGTTCTCACAGTCATTGCCTGTCACCTCCTCTTTCAAATACTCACCCATTGAACTCAAAGCGGTCGTGTAGCCATGTAGTGCGACCCTTTTCCACGACCTGGGCCGCGGGGCAGCCGGGTCGGGACAGGAGGGTCGCTTCTTTATAGCGAGACTGAAGCCTCACACTACTTTTCCTGATATTCACCTATTGACCTCAAAGCTACTGTATAGCTATAATAGATGACAATAATAATGAAATTTAAAATATGAAATTATATTCACTATTGATTTAAGCTATTGGAAACTCAATTTAAGCTAACATAATTTCTCTGGTTTTGTCAAAGATTCATTAAAGAAAGCGGGCAAATGGCGAAGTGGACTTTTATCACCAATCATGGTTTAGTTCTGGGCTATATCGCTCGTAATCCAAAGAGCACAGCCCGGACGATTGCCCAGGCGGTGGGCATAACAGAGAGGACGACACACAAAATCATAGCTGAGTTAGAAGAGGCTGGTTACATCACCCGAAAGAAAGTGGGCAGGCAGAATCAATATAAAATCGATGCTAACCTACCACTGCGTCATCCCAGCCATGATGCGGTTGTGGTGGGAGAATTGCTCCAGATACTGAAGTGGAGAGGAGCTGCGACAACAAAAGAGCAAATGCAGTTGCTGTGAATGAGAGCGTTTACCGATTTTCCTCTGTCATTACGAGCCCTTCGCCATTTGTCATTCTGATCCCGATTTATCCCGACTTATCGGGATTTATCGGGAGAAGAATCCCACATAGCTCAGGATAGACTCCGCGTGGCAATCCGCTGGGTTTTTTCTTTCCGTTCAGGACAAGCTGTAGGGACATTCAGGTCTGTCCGCCTTTTCGCAGGCTGTCCGAAAATGAAGAGCGAAAATTCAAAATGGGAGAAACCGTTACAGTCTCCTTCATGCGAACGTTGTCGAGTGGGAGAAAATAATAAATTTTCAGCCTTTTTGCCATCGAAGTGGGAGAGCAAAATCGTGTTTTTTAGTTTTCGGACAGCCTGCCTACATTTCTTGTTATCTTGAGTTTCTATCTGTCACCCTGAGCTTATCTGTCACCCTGAGCGAAGCGAAGGGTCTGTAAGATTCTTCAGTCGCTTTGTCCCCTCAGAATAACTGTTCGACGTATGTTGACAATCGAGCGGCTAGGTGATACAAACATACCTGAAAAATGGAAACCCTGATTGAACGAGCCTCCAGAGACCTGTTGAGGAGCAAGCATGCTATTGCCTTGACGGGCGCAGGTATATCCACCGAATCGGGCATACCTGATTTCCGGGGACCTTCTGGTATCTGGACTAAAGACCCTGAAGCCGAAAAAAGAGCTTATCAGACGTATCACAAGTTCCTCAGAGACCCCAAAGAATATTGGGAAGATATACTGAGCGGGCGGTCTCTGCTTGGTAACCTGGAAAACGCTCAGCCGAACCCGGGTCATTATGCCCTTGCCGAACTAGGGAAGATGGGCATTTTGAAGTCTGTGCTCACCCAGAACATTGACGGCTTGCATGAGAAGGCTGGAAGCCAGAGAGTTCTGGAATATCATGGCAGTGTCTTTAAGTTGAGGTGCCCTTCCTGCGGCTCAAGATTTAGAC
>VGNY01000144.1 GCA_016865895.1 Chloroflexota bacterium
GAATGATAACAAGCGGTTTGGTCAGTTCTCGCTCTGGCTCCCGCAGAAGTATCAGACGGCTCTTGCCAAGGACTACACGACTGGCTATCCGAAGACGATTGCCGCACGTCTACTGGAAACTGGTACGATTGATAGTATCAATTACAGTGACTACTTCACGCAGTCCGGTGGTAAGGATCGGATTTGCCTGATTGAGCCGAATAAGGCTACAATCGCAGTTGTTCGCGCTATGGACTTCCGCGATTTTGAATGGCAGTCCCACGGTGGATGGGTCATGGAGCACAAGGTTGCTGGTATCTACGCACCTCTGATTCGTGCGGACGCTGGTGGCCTCAAGGGTATCGTGAAGGCTACCCTCACCTAAGCAATAGGAGAATATTGCGAACAAGGGCACACTGGAAACGGTGTGCCCTTTTTTCTTTAGAGGAATTATGATTAGTGTTATAATGACGCCATGCAGCGATACTAAGGCGTTTCAGAAACAAGTAGAGACGATACGTGGTACAATAGGTACAGAACATGAGATAGTATGTACGCTTATTAAAGGCGACCCAATGTTGGAATGGTTTGAGGATTACTGTAGAGATAATACCATTCGCAATATGAAAGTACCCGACTTAGGTTATGTTACACTGATAAATGTATTAGCGGCTAGAGCATTGGGTGACTTCATATATTACGTCTCTCCTACTACAACAATAAAAGAAGATGAAAAGGAATGGGGAAGGGCAGCAATATCATTACTCCCATATCCAGATAAGATAGGCGGTATTCTTTTATCAAATAAGCCTAATGACTTACAGTGCAACGCTTTATTGATTACACAGAAGACGTTTCATTGTCTAGGCTATTATACATTACCATTATTTGAGACTGCGGTATATGGAGCAAGATGGAACGGTAGTATATTGACAGAATTGAAAAGATTAGTTAATATGCCTTGTGGGATTGAATACGGCAGCATAGCGAATAATGAGGGGTATGCCACAGATAAGACTATGTTTGATGTCACCCGTATAGGCAGGATGAACGCTATGGCTAGGGTACAACAATTTATGGAGGCAGATAATGACTGAAGATACGGTGTTGGTTACTGATGCGGAATTAAAGGCTATATGCACTGAGCTAGATGCTACTGCCGATACTACATTCTTTATAGCATCGGCACATAGCATTATATATGAATATTATGGTTCTAGCACAAGATTCACGGAAACCCGTCTCAAACTGATAGAATTGTATCTATCTGCTCACTTTGCCGCTATCACTAATCCTAGTGTGGCATTTGAAGGTATTGGCAAGCTACAGCAGTCTTTCCAATATAAGATTGGTTTGGGGTTAGAGAATACCAAGTATGGGCAACAGGCTTTACTATTAAGTGGTAATACTCTATTGCGTAAGAAAATCTCTATATCATGGTTAGGAACCATACCGGAGGAAAATGAGAATAATACGGAAGTGTAGGATACATGACGCCGTATTGTGGCGCAAACTAGGCGATTCTGGACGTGGGTATTATCTTTATGATAAACCCGTCCAAATCAAATGCCGTTGGAATCAGACGGATGAACAGATGGCAACGAAAGAGGGCATAGAATTTCGCTGTATATCTGACTTAATAGTAGATAGAGACGTTGCTGTTGGTGATTTGTTATGGTATGGGTTACTTACTGATATTACTTATGACACAACCGACCCGTTAGTTATACCTAATGTCGGCGTAGTGCGTAAGGTAGAAAAGATTACTACTTTGCGTAATACTGATATGACTAATTTCGACCTAACTGCTTGTTTTGTATATCTAGGACAACCCTAATGGCGACATATCGGACATTCCAAGGTAGAGGCTATCAGTTTGTCAAAGGACTTCAACAGTCTACTGGCAATCGTGGTCTTATCCGTATGTCCGTAAGTTCTGTAGGATGGGATAAGGCGTACTCACGGCTGAGGGCTATTCCACCTAATATCAAATTAACTCTAAAACAAGCAAGTAATAAAAACGCTAGACGGGTTGCGGAAGTAGCTAGGGAATATGTTCCGCATGGACAGGAAACAGATAAACTGCAAGATAGTATTGAAGCGGTTGGAGTACAAGACAAAGGTGCTGCGGGAATAGTATCTACGGTACGTGCTAATACGCCATACGCCCATTTTGTTGAGATGGACGTACACCCATCGTATAAAGGCAACATGAACGCAGCAACGGTATTTGGGCGTCGGCAAGGCGGCCTGCCGCAAGGCCCGCATTATATGGAAAGGGCTATGGCGGATACTTTTCAAGAGAGTCAAGCTACTATGTACAAAGCCGTTACAAAAGGCATTAAAATGGCCTTAAAAATGGCTACAACGAAACGTGGGCTGGACTTCGCAACTGGTAAAGGAGCTAAAGCGGCTGCTTTTGTGTCCTCCGCTTTAGATACCGGCATGACTATCGGTGTGCCTACAGAATTTGGTA
The DNA here is from genome assembly GCA_016865895.1 of Chloroflexota bacterium. GTDB lineage: Bacteria > Chloroflexota > Dehalococcoidia > GIF9 > UBA5629 > VGNY01. The sequence continues at coordinate 2,456 of VGNY01000144.1, forward strand.
TAGTGCCATTACAATCTATGGGGTTGGAGGGATTATGAAGAGTGCTGCGGAAGAACTGATGGATTATTGCCAGAGTAAAGGTATTGGCAAGGTAGGTGAATTATTGTTTTATGGTAGGATGTTTGACACTGCTGCCAATAAGCAAGAGGCAGTCATATTCATAGATGCGGCGGAGGGGACATACGAAAGGAGATTCGATGCAATCGCTTTTGAAAATAATATGGTGGATATACAGGTTCGTAGTGACACACCGGGTAGAGGTTATGAGCTTCTTGACAGGATTAGGGTCTGTATTGAAGGAATTAAAGGGTATATTAGCCAAGATAAGACGAAATACGAAGCGGCGTTTGCGGCGTCGCCGCCGAAACTCCTGATTTATAGTCGGGCTGATATGTACGTACATTCTATGCCTATAAAAGTTATGCGTAGGACTACACGTACTTGACGTTTTAACGTAATAATGCTAATCTGCATTGTGTTGGGTACAACTTCATTAGGAGGATTATATGGCTGATATTGGAAAAAATGCTTTTGAACCGTCTGGTACTACTATGACGATTTCGGCAGGGTCTACTTCGTGGACTGTGTATGCCGTTGAAATTACCCCGCCCGCATGGGATGGTGGTGACGCTATTGATATTACCACTCTTGGTAATACTGAATTCAAGACGAAGATGGCGCAGACGCTGAAGGATATTGGTGAGGTTGCTTTCTCTTGCCATTATGATCCTTCTGTTTTTGCTTCTGCCCCAATCAATGTTAATGGCACTATTGAAATTGACGTGCCAAACTGGGGTACGTTGACAGTGTACGGGTATCTGCGGTCACTTACTCCGCAGGCACTTGTTGTTGGTGACGCCGCGAAAATGGATGGTTCGATTACGGTTACGAATACGTCTATTACTGGTGTTGGTTCTAACCGTGTTATTACTGAAGAAGGCCCGTCTTGGTCGTGATAAGGTGTTAAATGACTGCTATTACTAATGTTGGTGCTCTTTCTAGTTACCTGAATAAGCCGAAGTCTATCAAACTCGATGATACTTGTACGCTGTATGTGAAACAGTTGAAGGTATCTGAGTTTAATGCACTCCGCGAAAAGTGTGAGAAACTTGAACAGAATAAGGATGAACAGGATGTTAGCGCATCGGTTGACATTATCTGCTCCTTGATTACGGATGAAAAGGGTAATCTGCTCTTTAATAGTGAACAGGCGATTCAGGAGTTGAAGGATAATCTTACACTAGATTTCGTGCGTAAGTTCTTCGATAAGTTCTGGGAATCGTTCTCTTTCACTAGTAAGGAGTTAGCTCAAGCCGAGACCACGTTTCGCCAGTAATCCCCTACTGAAGTTCAAATACAAATTAGCACTACAGATGGGGCGTACAGTTGCGGAACTGGACGCCTCATTATCTATAGACGAACTCTATATGTGGGTTGCCTATAGTGCGGGCGAACCTTGGGGCGATGAGCGGTCTGATTGGCGTTCCGCCCACACTAACTATCTGATGGCCTCAATATGGGGTGACGGCAAGAAAAAGTATAAATTACATGACTTCCTGTTAAAGTTTGATAAGAAAAAGACAGAGGTAAATAAAGGCAGTGACATAAACAAGTGGAACGCTATGGTGCTGCAAGCTATGTTCAGTGGCGCTAAGAAGAAAGGGACAAAATGATTAGTTATCTTGGCGTAATACGAACAATAATGATTGCGGATACTTCGCAGTTCCAGAGAGGCATGTTAAGTGCCTCTAAGGATATGCAGAAGGCTGCAGTTAAGATGCGCCGTGATGCGCAATCCCTTGTTGGTATTGGTGCTGCGCTCAATGTTGCTATCACAATGCCCGTGGTA
>VGNY01000145.1 GCA_016865895.1 Chloroflexota bacterium
TATCTTGTTTTGTTATATACTCCTATCTATTAATGGCTCTCTAGATCGGAGGTGTGGCTCTCTATTGTCGGAGATGTGGCTCTCAACTTGCGGAACGGGTGGCTCTTTTACTTCGGAATATGCATCAGTTTGGCTATAAGTTCTGCATTGAATGGGCGGTCATATTGGCTGACGAAGTTGAGGATCAGTTCTTTGTCTGTCATTCTGACCTCAATCATCCAGATCTGCCTGTGTGGAGTTTCCTGATTTTGGTTGACACTTCTCATTTTCTTTGTGTTTTCTTCTTGTCAAGCTTAATCTTCTTCACTTTTACTATCAATGCCTTAGAGTATATTCTTGCCCCCTGCCCGGGCAGGGGGCAAGAACGCTCTTTTACCTCAGGCTTCCCCGGATTTTTCCCTGTGTAACCTATTAGTACTGAATAAGGTGTGCGTTTTCCGATACTACTATGAAGATGCTCAGTATTGTATCGGTTTATTGCCGCATCTATATACTGGACAGCTTCGACCTTTGAGGCAAATTTCACTCTTAGCCCAAAGCTGTGCTTCAGTGTACGATTCAAACTCTCTATAAAGGAATTCTCGTAGCACCGGTAAGATCCGGTATTACTCAGCGAAAGATCATGTTTAGCAGCAACTTGTTGAACGGCATGATTGACAAACTCGGATCCCTGGTCGGTATGAAAGATGGTCTTGTATCTGAGTTTCAGTGATGCTTTCACAGCCATGCTCTCTTCAAGCGCTACCACTACCGGAGCGGAAGTACAGGTCGCACTTATCTTATAGGTAATGATACAACGACTGACCAGGTCTTCCATGATCAGCAGTTGCAGTTTTCCTTCTTCGGTCTCGATCTCGGTATAATCAGAAAGCAACACTTCGAACACTCTGCGGAAAGTATGGTTTATGATTAGGTTAATGGCGGGTTTAACTTTGACTCGCCGTTTCTTCCATGCTTTGCGACGGCTGTTGAGGGTCATCTTATTGGCATTAACTATCTTGTAAAATCTGTCCCGACCGATTTTGAGTCCATGTGACCTCAGCTCTTTGAGAATCTGCACACCTGACCATCCAGGATGTTCTTCCAATATGATCAAGATAGTATTTTTGATCACTTCTTTCTGGTTCAACTTCTCTTCATCGCAGTGGATGTAATTCTGGTAAGCATTTTGACGGGTTATCATGATCGACTCACAGAACCGGGTCATGTTGAAAGTTTTTCCTTCTTTCTCAAATTCGCTCTTCGCTTTGGCGATAGCCAATCTAACAGTTTTTTTTTAGTATCCTCATCGGCAACCTCAAACAACGTTTCAATAACGAACTCCTGATACTCGATCATCTCTTCATATATTCTCAACTGCCGGTTAACTGGCTCAGAAATAAATACCTTAGGAGCTTTACCTCTATTGACTATGCTCCGGGGAATGCGGGTTAATCCTCGTTTTTTCATAAATTCTCTTACCCACTCTCTAACTTTGTACATCTCATCGATGCCATGATGGGCACAAACAGAGGCAATACTCTGTCCATCTCGCACAACTGCATGTACTATAAAGTTCTTAAAGCTGTTAGTGTACCTAACTACTTTCTTTGCATTGCGTTTCATCTTATCTCCTCACTTTAGTTGTCAACTAAAATCAGGAAATACCACATTTCCTCCCTGCTTGATAACCTGAGTATAACCTTAGTATAACCTTACGATCGTAAGGTTATACTAAGGTTATACTCAGGTAATGAAGCAAGGAGGAAACAGAAAAAAGAAAGGGTGGCGTCTCCAATTATCGGTGGGAGATAGATTTTATACAAGCCGAAACAAGATCATGCGCAGCCATTCTACAATCATTGTAAGTGACTGGTAGTAAGGAAAGATGCAGATGCATAAGAGGAGGCGGTAATTTTTTTATTGACTTATTTTACCTATCCGTTTAGTAAGGCCGTGTCCGAAGTGCAACATAAAATAGAAGAGAGAGAAGGCGGTAGATATGGTGCATCGCATTTTACTGGTCGATGATGACCGTCTCCTGCGGGAGGTGATTGGGGAGTTCTTGACCTCAAACGGTTACAAAGTCGATCTTGCCGAAGATGCTGAACAGGCATTGGCTGTCTTTACCCCGGGAAGATACAAGGCGGCGCTGATTGATATTGTCATGCCTGGTATGGACGGATTGGAACTGATGAAAGAGATCCTCAAGCAGGACGAGGATATCTTCTGCCTGATCATGACCGGTTATCCCACGATTGATCTGGCTTACAAGGCAATGGTGCCTGGCGTTTCGGATTACATCATCAAACCCTTCCAACTCCTCGAATTGCTAAATATCCTCCAGAAGAATATATGAATTTCGCGATCACTCTCCTGCAGCCAGCGGAATTGCAGATCCCGGAACTGACCCTGCCGGTATGGTTTGATGCGCGCTGGATGGAGGGAATGAGGGAGTATTTCAAGTTTCATCCCCATATTCTGCTCTGTGAACGGGCGGGCAATCTGGCGGCTCTGCTGCCGGTCTATGAAAAGCGGGTCTTGAGTCATCGGCGGGCTGTGATCCCGATGCTCAATTTTTATCAGCCGCTGTGCCATTTTGACAAGTCGGAGAACCCGAACCGGTCGCTATTGAATCAACTGGAGACCACTCAGGCGATCGCTGCCTGGCTCAGGCAGTATTATCGCAAGGTCAATCTGTCCCTGCACCCGGATAATTATGATGTCCGGGGTTTTTCCTGGGAGGGCTATAAGGCATTGCCGCGCTATACGATGTATTATGACACCACGACGGTGGCGACGCTCTTTAAGGATGAAAAGAATGCTCTACACCGGGCACAGCGTCAGGATTATCAGTTTCAGCGTGGTTTCGAGCCCCAGCGGTTCACGGACTTGCTCTATGCCCTGTATCAACGGAAAAAGGTGGATTTTCCGGTCGCTGCACCAGTCCTGAGCGGTTTCCTGAGCGCAATGCACGACAGTCAGGTGATCCGGCAATACAACGTCCTGAAAGATGGACGGATCGTGAGCGCCAATATCGTGATCACTGACCGGGATCGGGTCTATACCTGGATGCGGGCATCGGAGGAAGACGACCTCAAGACCGGGGTCAGTGTCTTTCATAGCGTCCGCTTGTATGACGAATTGAGCCAGGAATACGCCCTGATCGATATGTGTGGCGCCAACAGCGCATCCACTGCCCGGTTCAAAACGGGTATGGGCGGGAAACTGAAACTTTTCTTTCACGTCGGGACTTGAACCGAGTATTATATTGACTTTCCGATGGATATGGCGAGAATAGAATGAAAGTAATGGTAATGAGCGGCGGGGACTCGCCGGAAAGGGAGGTCTCGCTAAATTCCGGCAAAGCCGTGGCAGATCAATTGCTTGCTCGCTCTTATGAGGTCACGGAGATCGATCCGGCTGATTATGCCGATGTTTACGAGCTGGTGACCAGGATCCGTGAGAATCAACCGGAAGTCGTCTTTAACGTCCTGCATGGCGGAAACGGCGAAAATGGAGAATTGCAGGCGGTGTTGTCGGCGTGTGGAGTGAAAGTGACGGGGTCGCCGCATTATGCCTGCGTCCTTGCCATGGATAAGTATGCCTCCAAATTGATCGCCCAGGGTGAGGGAGTGCCCGTCCCGCGGGCGATCATGATGCGGGAAAATCTGCTGACCGATTATGCCGATAGTCGTGATTATGCTCATATTTTCGAGCAGTTGGGCTTGCCTTTGGTGGTGAAACCCAATGCTGCGGGCTCTTCGGTGGGCATCCATATCGTAAGTGAGACGGCGGAACTCAAGCCGGCGGTTGCGGACGCCTTCCGCTATGGTGACAGCATTCTGCTGGAACAATACATCGCCGGCAGGGAACTGACGGTAACGGTTCTGGATAACGAGGCACTGCCGGTGGTGGAGATCAAACCGCTGAATGGGTGGTATGATTACACCAATAAATATACCAAGGGCAACACGCAATACATCGCCCCGGCGGAATTGGACGGTGCGGCTGCCGATCTGATCCGGGTCTATGCCCTGCGGATCTGGAAAGCGCTGCATTGCGGGGGCTACGGACGCGTGGATTTCCGCTATGACGGCAGGGATTTTCACTTTCTGGAAGTCAATACGATGCCCGGCATGACTGCACTGAGCTTGACACCGATGGCGGCAAAAGCTGCCGGGATGGACTTTGGTCAGTTATTGGACCGGATAATTCAGATTACATTCAATCAAACACATTAAGGAGATACACTATGAGACACGTTCTATTGATGGTTTTAGTCA
>VGNY01000146.1 GCA_016865895.1 Chloroflexota bacterium
CAGTCTGCCAGTGTGGACATACGCCGAGGTTAAAAATAATATCAAGGAAGGTTGTCGCACCATCCCTGAACGAAACAAAATCTAATCCTCGCAGTCGTAGCGCCAAGCTCAGAGTAGCTGAACGTCATTAATTAAGAAAACTGAGTTATAAGAGACAAATCAAAAAATAAAATCAAAGGAGGGAAACAACGATGAAGAAGATTATTTCAGCTATTGATGTTGGCACAACCAAGATATGCACTATTATTGGCACACTGGATTCAGGAGGGAACATCCAGGTCTTGGGAGTCGGTCTTGTGCCATCACATGGCATGCACAAAGGTATGGTAGTCAACGTTGAAGAAGCCAGGGAATCAGTTGCCGAATCAGTAAGGCGAGCCGAGCAAGCAAGCGGACTAAAAGTGGAGTCCGCTTATATAGGCGTCACTGGCAGGCATATAAGCTCACTCAACAGCCATGGCGTGGTTGCCATACCCCGCAATGACCGCTTGGTTCGCTCTGACGACCTGAAGCGAGTCCTAGATTCCGCCCGCCAAGTTAATCTCCCCGATGACAGAAGAATACTCCATGCCATACCTCGCGGTTATACATTAGACAATCAAGAAAGGATTAAGAATCCGGTAGGCATGCATGGTTTCAGGCTAGATGTGGAAACCCATATCATCACCGCTGCCATTTCATCAGTCCAAAATTTGGTCAAATGCATCCGGAGTGTTGGAGTTGAAATCCAAGACCTAATTTTGGAGCCGCTCGCCAGCGGCGAAGCTGTATTGACGCCAGAAGAGAGAGAGGTAGGAATCATACTGGCTGATCTCGGTGGCGGTACCACTGATATAGCCGTATTTAAAGACGGCAGCATCTACCATACTTCAATCATCCCGGTGGCCGGATATCAGGTCACCAGTGATCTCTCAATAGGTTTGGGCTTACCCTTTGAAATCGCTGAGGCTATGAAAAAGAAGTACGGGAATGTTTATCCCGAGGTGCTCACCAAAAGCCAGGAATCCACTCTGAGCGTTGAAGATGGGCATAGCGTTTCCTACCGTGACTTATGCAATATCATCAAAGTCCGCATGGAGGAATTGCTGAGGCTCATTCTCCTTGAAATGCCCGACTCCAATTACGCCTCATTGGCGCCAGCCGGCCTTGTGCTCACCGGAGGCTGCTCCAATTTAGCTGGGCTGGAAGCCTTATCCCGGCAGACAATTCGCGTCCAGACGCGGATCGGTGAGCCTATGGGGGTTTACGGCATTACCGATATCCTCCATGACCCGGCTCACTCCACCGGAGTTGGGCTTCTCCTCTGGGGAACGAGAAATCACGGTAGACCGACCTGGGAAGCCAAGAAGAAAAATGGCAATGGTGTCTTCGACGGTTTCATGTCCGCACTAAAGAAATTCTTCGGTGTCTAAAGCGTCTGAAAAATAAAGAGCAGAACGAAGGAGGTAATAAAAATGGCAAAATCAACATTTTCAAATGCACCAGCTCGCATTAGAGCTATAGGTATCGGTGGTGGTGGTTCCAACGCCATAACTCGGATGGTTCGTGAAAACATTAAAGGGGTAGAATTCATCACCATGAACACCGATGCTCAGGCTCTAGCGTTGTCCGAAGCTCCGGTACGTGTACAATTAGGCGAAAAGCTAACCCGAGGTTTAGGTGCCGGCGGCGACCACACTGTCGGTGCCGGAGCAGCTGAAGAGAGCCGCCAGACAATCCAAGAGGTGGTTTCCGGTGCCGATATGATTTTTGTCACCGCCGGAATGGGTGGTGGCACTGGCACTGGTGGCATACCGATTGTTGCTGATGTATCCAGACAGAGCGGTGCCTTAACTATCGGCATCGTAACCAAGCCCTTTAGCTTTGAAGGCACTCGACGGAATAAAGTAGCCGAGGAAGGTGTCTTGCAACTATGTGACAAAGTAGATACTTTGGTTATCATCCCCAATGACCGCCTTCTTGAGCTCTGTGATGCCAAAACCACCGTTGACAATGCCTTCAGGTTAGCTGATGATGTACTCAGGCTAGCAGTTCAAGCCATTGCGGAAGTAGTGACCGTTCCTGGATTAATCAACCTCGACTTTGCTGATATCAGGTCAATAATGAAGAACGCTGGACCTGCCTGGATGTCAGTAGGTCGAGGCTCCGGCCAGAACCGAGCAGTCGAGGCTGCTCGCGCGGCTCTCGCTAGCCCATTGCTTGATGTTTCCATAAATGGCTCCAAGGGAGTACTATTCAACGTCACCGGCGGCAGTGACCTCACTCTCTTCGAGTGCAATGAGGCTGCTGAGGTTATCGCTCAAGCAGTTGACCCAGATGCAAACATCATCTTCGGAGTCGTCTTCAACCCACAAATGGAGGCTGAAGTCCAAATTACCATCATTGCCACCGGTTTCACTGCTCAATATGGAGCCGGGGTGCCTACTGAGGCCGAATTGCGTCGCCTACTACGAGGCGTCGCCGAAGATAGCCTCGATGTCCCATCCTTCCTCCGTCGTACGTCGCATTATCCCTCTGCCCAACCAATGCCCCCCTCCCATGCTAGGATGCCCCACTAGCCATTCCCCTGCCCTCCTTCTGCCCTCCATCCTCCCCCAAGTAGAGCGGCGACCCAAATCGCCGCTCTACTTTTTATTTTTTGCCTTATGCCAAAGTACAGGCACCACGTGGAACACCACGTGGTGCTATTGACAAAGCGAGAGAAATTCTTTATCATCATAATTGCCATCGACCTATAGGGCGGTGAGCTATCCAAAAGGAATAATAAGGGCCGCTTGGATCAGCAATGACCGAGACGGGAAAAATAAGGACAGCGTCTGTTGAGTCTTCTCGGCATTGCTGGGAAGGCTCTATTTTTACGGACCATGTATAACGCAATAACCGATGTACCGGGGATAAAAGTCGGACATTATACAGACAAGAAGGCAGTCACTGGCTGCACGGTGATTCTTTGTGAGACAGGCGCTGTAGCCGGAGCTGACGTGCGAGGCTCAGCCCCCGGAACCAGAGAAACTGAACTGCTCCGGCCGATGAACCTAGTGGAAAGAGTTCATGCTATCCTGCTCAGCGGTGGCAGTGCTTTTGGACTGGATGCTGCTGGGGGTGTCATGCGATACCTCGAAGAGCGAGACTTCGGTTATGATACTCTCGTAGCCAAAGTACCTATTGTACCCGCAGGCATTATTTTCGATTTAAGTATCGGCAACCCCAGGGTCAGACCCGGGATTGAAGAGGGCTATAAAGCCTGCCTGGCCGCCAGTGATAAGGCAGTGACTGAGGGCTGTGTTGGTGCCGGCACCGGCGCCACAGTAGGCAAAGCTCTAGGCATAGAAAAGGCTACCAAGAGCGGCCTAGGCACAGCCAGCCTCAAAATAAGCGGCGACATAATCGTCGCTGCCCTAGTCGTGGTCAACGCCGTGGGAGATATTATCGACCCCAAAACGGGGGAAATCCTGGCTGGACCTCGTAATCCAGACAACAACGGCTTCCTCAACACAGTCGAACTGCTAACCGGGGGCACTTATAGCTACAGACAGAACCCGCTGCCCAGTAATACCACCCTGGGCGTAGTAGTAACTAATGCTTGCTTAACTAAAGAGCAGGCAAATAAGCTGGCACAGATGGCACAGGACGGCATAGCTCGGGCCATTAACCCAAGCCATACTATGCATGATGGCGATACTATATTCGCTCTTTCTCTGGGTGACAAGATAACCGATATCACAATTCTCGGTTCCGTGGCTGCTGAGGTGATGTCTAATGCCATTGTCAGAGCAGTGCACCAAGCGGAAACACTTGCTGGAATACCGGCAATAAAGGACGTGAAGTGAAGAGAGAGAATACACCAAAAATAGGTTTTATAGGTGCCGGGACAACAGGCACAGCTCTAGCTGTAAGGCTTAACCAGCACGGATATCAAGTAAACGCTGTATCCAGTCGGAGCTTAACTTCAGCAGAGAAGCTGGCTGGAAAGATAAGCGGTTGCCAGGTTTACAATGGAGCTCAAGAGGTGGCTAATACAGCCCATCTTGTTTTCATCACCACTCCTGACGACACCATCCCCAAGGTGGCCACTGAGGTTCAATGGCTTAAAGAGCAAAATGTGGTTCATTGCAGCGGTGCCCACTCCATTGACATTCTGGAACCGGCAAGGCAACGTGGAGCCAACGTAGGCTGCTTCCACCCCTTGCAAACTTTCGCCAGCGTTGACCAGGCAATAGAGAATATCCCGGGCTCCA
>VGNY01000147.1 GCA_016865895.1 Chloroflexota bacterium
CATAGCCCAAGCGCACTTTTACCCGCTGATGTTCCTGTCCGTAAGTGATTGGCACGGCGTTAGCCATCTTGGATGATTAGGGTTAGAAAGAAGGAGAAACTACTAAGAACGCAGAATACACAGTTCCAAATATTGTCGGGACAAAACTAAAAGGAGGGATTCAATGGGTGACAAGCAGATAGCCGGGCAAGACTTAATGGAGAGGAAACTCAAAGGTGATTTAAAGACACAATCGGGTTATGATGTCAAGGAGGTCTATGGGCCTGAGGATATAGGTGACCTGGATTATGAGCGAGACTTGGGTAATCCAGGCAGCTATCCATTTACCAGAGGCACTTACCCAAGGATGTACCGGGAGAAGTTGTGGGTAAAGGGTGTCCCAGCAGGCTGGATACTGTACGCTCTAGACCAGGGGAGGTCACAGGAGGAAGTCGCAGAAGAGACGTTCGAAAAGGGGATATATGTATCTGGCGCTAGGACAAGCGGCGATTACCACAACTTAGCTACCATCGACCCTGACCACCCACTTGTTAAATATGATATAGGTAGTTGCGCTGGTTCCAGCTACGCGGTGTGGTCGTATCTACCTGGCCATCAACTACATATGTGGACTAAAATCTTGATAAAGAGTGTTACCGAAGGCTTTGTTGTTGAGGAGGGACACGCCGTTGGTCCAGCCGATGTGTGTGACTTCGCTATCTATATAGCCTTGTTGGAACGCCTGGGATATGACTGGACTAAGCTCAAAGGCAACATGGTGAATGACCCATTGCATACCCATGTTGGTCAGTGTATGAACTATAAGCAGCCCCTGGAAGTCGGCTTCAGGGTCTGCGTGGACGCTATGGAGTGGGCTCTTAAAAACACACCCAAGTATCGCCCTACCAATGGTGGTTGTGCTTACGATATGAGAGAGGCGGGGATAAACACTATTCAGGAGCTGGCCTTCCGCTTCGCCAATTATATAGAGTATACCGATGAGTTAGTACGGAGAGGAATAAAGTTTGAGGACTTTGGACACCTGCCAGCGCTAGCCTTTAGCGGCGAGATAGACTTTTTTGAGACGATATGCAAGCTCAGGGCGGCGAGGAGGATATATGCCAAGATTGCTGCTCAGCGATATGGTGCTGACCCCAAGACCTTGAAGTGTCCACCGTGCAATACTAATCTGGCTGGAGACTCGATGACAGCGCAGCAGCCTATATTTAATGTGATAAGAAATACGATTGAGGCAATGGCCAGCGTCCTCGGTGGTATCAACGGCATGGAGCTGAAGGGCTATACTGAGGCTCTAACCACACCACCTATTGAGGCATGGGTGGTCAATAAAGGAATAGAGACGATAATTGCTGAGGAAGCCAATATTCCGCTAACTGCTGACCCTCTGGCCGGCTCCTATTATGTGGAGTGGCTTACCAACAAGATTGAGCAGGATGTCTTCGCCTATTTGCAGAAGATTCTTGATATGGGTGGTATGAGAGCGGCAATCAAGAGCGGTTGGATACAGGCCGAGGTTGAGAAGGCAGCTCAGGAGCGCCAGAGAGAGCTTGAAGAGGGAAGGAAGATAAAGGTTTGTGTGAATGCCTATAAAGAGTTAAACGACTATGATATTCCACTGCCCATGCTTGAATATCACCGGGCTGACCCTTTTGAACCTTATTCCGAAAGGCAAAAGAAAACGATGGAGGAATTTGAGGAGTTTAAGAGGACTCGTGACATCAGCAAGGTCAAGCCGGCTCTGGAGAAGCTATATCACCTGGCGAAGGGGGATACGAATGTATTCTCGGCGGTGATTGATGCTTTTAGAAATGACGCTACCATAGGTGAAGTGATGGGAGTGATAAGGAAAGCCATGGGTTTTCCTTATGACCAATTTGAGATGGTGAGCCCACCTGATTTCCTGGAACTTAATTAAGACGAAGGAGTAAAACATGGAAGAGCGAAAGGTAAGATTCGTGTTAGCCAAACTTGGTCTTAATGACCATACCCGGCCTTTGTTTGTGCTTTCTCAGGCACTCCGAGACGCTGGCATGGAAGTAATCTATTTAGGCCTGTTTCAGACGCCTGAGCGAGTGGTAAAAGCGGCAATCGCTGAGGATGCTGATGCTATAGGTTTGAGCTTCCATACCATGCATTATATTGGATGGGTTGGCGAGACGATAAATTTGCTCAAGGAAAACAAGGCAGAGGATGTTTGTCTTTTTGTTGGTGGTGTCATACCCGCAGATGATAAGCTTCTTTTTGAGAAAATCGGGGTGGATGAGGTATTTCGACCAGGTACTCCAATAGAAGTGATAACTAGCCATATCAAAGAGATAGTTAAGAGGAAAAGATGGCATGTAGCTCCTAAAAGGTAGTACTCTTGTGAGACTCGAATAAATTTGGTGGTTAGGGCGGTTTGTGGGCTGTTACAGATGCAAGAGAGGTGATATGACTTTTTAAGCCATATAGCAGCATCAATAGTCTTGGCTAGTGTTGATTCTGATGGTACTATGAGTTCGTAGCAAAGTCAATTAGAAACCTTATCTGGCAAGCTGGTTGATATCAGTGGCTTCAGGAAGGTGGCGGATTGCGTATCTCTTTATGACCGGAGCAAGTAGAGGAGAAGGAGGTGACAATGGGCAAAGTATGGACAGAAAACTAAAAGTCGAGAAACTACTATGAAGGAGGTGAACAGTTGAAAATCGGAAAAGCAAAGCATCTATTATTTGGTGCAATTCTGCTCGTGGTAGTGCTGGCATTGCCGGTAGTCTCTGGCTGTGCTCCAGCAGCACCACCAAAGGAGAAGATAGTCACCTACCTGAGCCTGGCTGACTATACCGGACCGATAGCCGGGCTCAATGTCCCGGCTGATACTGGTTGCGGTGACATGTTCAAGGAGATAAACGAGACGGGTGTTGATGGGGTGAAAGTCAATTTTATCGGCGTTGACACTCGCTATGATGTCGCCCGTGGCGTATCAGCTTACAAGAGGTATCGGACTGAGCCCAAGCTGTTATTGGTGAATCCTGTCGGCACCCCGTTAGGCAAAGCTATCGCGCCAATGGCTTCTAAGGACAAGGTAGTCTCGTATGCCCCAGCTGACGGTGAATTTCAGGCGCACATAGGCTGGCAGTTCACCTGGGGTGTCTGTTACCAAAACGCCTTTGGAGCTACTATAGACTTCATCCTGAAAGACTGGCAGGCCAAGGGTAAGTCGGGAACACCTTTAATCGGTTACATATGCTGGGATAGCCCTTATGGGCGGGAGCCGCTGCGTGGCGGCAAGGAATATGCCGAGAGGTTCGGCGTAAAAATGCTGCCGCCGGAGTTCTTCCCCACTGGTGCTCCGGACCACACTGTCTGGTTGAGGAGGCTTGGTGAAGGTAGACCCGACTATATCTTCATCGGTGGTGTTGACCCGACGCCGAGCAACATCATGCGGGACGCCATGAAGTTAGGACTAAAAGAGAGAATTCAGTTCATTGATTGTACTTTCTGGGGTCCGACTGAGGCAGTCGGCGTAAAGCTCCATCCCGAGGCTACCGAGGGCTGCTGGCTGAACAGTTTCTATCTCCGTGGAGATGAAGCCTGGTCGCACCCGCTGGCTACCAAGATGGTACCGAAGTACCGCGGAGCGAGCGTTGACGAGTTCCGCAAGACCACCCCGCCGCACTATGTGGTGGGCATGGGGTGGGCGATTAACTACGGGGAGGCCTTGAAGAGAGCCCTGGCTGCTGTCGGCTACGACAAGCTTGATGGTGAGGCTATGAAAACGGCTCTCGAATCACTTACTGGAATCGACACAACACAGGGCCTGCAAGGGCCTAACACTTACAGCCCCACCAGCCGCCAGCCTAGCGACGTGGTCAGATTCTATGCGGTGAAAGCTGGCAAAGAGGTGCCTCTTACTGGCTGGACGAAAGTCCCCGATTGCGTATCCCTATATGATTGGGGCGAGAAATAAGTCGGGACGAAAGGAGGTAGTATGATGAGATTGTTTGGTTTTGACAAGCTAGTTATTATAGCTATGGTGGCACTTCTTGTGCTGCCCATAGCTGCCTGTGCTCCCAAGGCACCGCCCCCACCGCCGCCACCACCTCCAGCAGGGACACTGACCGTGGAGCCGGCGAAGATTGACTTCGAAATGTTACAGAAATACTTCCCACCGATTGCCAAGGCTCTGGGTCTTCCT
>VGNY01000148.1 GCA_016865895.1 Chloroflexota bacterium
AACTGGAATGGCATTGTGTCCCCCTGGAAGCATTCGTTTAATTGCCGGAGATATACATACATAAGCAATAGAGCTGCAAATCAAGCAACGTTTGTCCATTTCATGTAGTTTAGGGCACAATTGCCTGGTTTGTGTAGGGTCGCGTGAGAAACTAATAGTAGGCTGCAGCAGTCCGTGGCTGAAATATCGGGCTTTCGCGGTGGAGATGAGGAATTGGTATCTCCGGTGGTTTGGAGGGCTTCCCTTGGGCTTTTGGTGAGGTTTGGAAGGAAAAGGAGGGATTTAGGGCACAAAAAAGGGTAGTCGGAAATCTCCGACTACCCTTGTCAAAAGGCACAAAAAAAGGCAAAAGAACCCCTAGTCAAATCGAGGCTCTTTTGCCTGTGATTGTCGATAATACCTATTCGGTTTGGCTTTGCCTTGCCAGTCCAGCTTCGCTGAAACAGGCAAGACTTTCCCTATCAATTCGAGATAATTATTACTTTGTTTTTTGCTCTCGCTCTCTCATTGTCTCTTCGCCTGTTTATCGGTAGCCTGCAACCGCTAGCACTACCGCTTGAGATAGACTCAAAAAGCTGGAGACAAAAAGAGTAAGCAAGGCAAGGCTTAAGCCCAAAGCAAGCCTTGTCTCGAAAGTAGTTTAGCCTTATTCAATTGTCCAGAGCCTTGCCGACCCGCAATCCGCTGGCATCGGTTAGCCGCTCTGCAAGAGGTTTTAGCCTCTCAATACTATATTCTGGCAGCCGAGCCAAAAAGCGACATCAGAATAAGGCTTTTCGCCTGTATCTCTGTAAATATCTTGCCTCTGTTTTGGCAAGAGGCAATCCGCTTACTTTCTTATAGGCTATTTTAACCAGTCTTACTGGCGCTCTATATAGCCAAGTCTTTGCGTCTTGCCAAGCCTCTAGGTCAATAGCGTTATCATCGGCTAACAAGTCGCCTAATTCGGTTAGATTGCCATCTGGCAGAACGATTGGCTTGTTTAGGCTTTCAATCTCAACCGCTCTAGGGCATTTGGAATATAGCTCTCTGGCTTTACAGGCTTTCCTTTGCCGATTGCTACAATGTCCGCAATCAATACCGTTTAAGCGGTAGTAGTAGTTATGCCAGTATTGCGCCACTGTTAAGCTGGCTATGCGGTAAGCCCAAGATAGGTTATCTGGCTTGTGTCCATTAGCTCTATCTGCTTCGGCAAGCCTTACGATGATTTCCTGTTTTAAGTCCTCTCTATCATCGTATCTGGCTTTGTGTTGAAACTTGTCGGCTATCTCGATATACTGTTGCCAGTCTAACATTGGTTTACCCCTTTGTTAGATTGCTCCAGCTCTCTCCAAGTTCGGGGCTGGAGCTTACCTCTATAATAGGCTTGCCTCTTAAGCTCTGCTCTTACGTCTATCTCTAGCCTCTCAACTACTGGCACAAGGCTTTTAAGCCTTCTGGAGACGCTCTCTAATTCGCCTATGAGCTTGGCTAGTTTCCTTGCCTCTGGAGTAAGCCTTCGTAGTGTCTTTTTGCGATATGCCATTACTTACCTCTCTTTCTCTTATTTATTGAGGCAAGGCTCTGGACTTCAGCTATTCGGTTATTAAGGTGCTAAAACTGTTAGCTTTACGATAGCTTTGTTTCAGCTTCATTGTTTCATAAAATGTCCTTTAATTAAATATGTGGAACATATACATTCCACATCCCTCTCCGTCTTTATTCTCTTAGGCAAAAATAGAAGGGCGACCCTTCAGGGTCGCTTTGGCGAGGCTAAAGCCTCGCTCTAACGGAAGAATAGATGGGGAAACGCACGAGGTGTGATTTTTAGGGGTTGCGGTGCGAGTGGGGGTCCCCGGTAGATCTGATGTATCGGAAATAATACGGTGTGCGGCCTGATTGTGCCCCGGTCAGATTGAATGCCGCCATATCCCGGCGGCTGGCACCCATACCTTAACTGATCACCACCCTTTTGTCTGTTTGGGGTCGGTTAAAATCCAAGCTCTTATAAGCTAACGTGCGCACTCTCCTGCTCCGATTGCCTCAGCATACGCTCCAGCGCAATCTTGGGTACCAGTAACCGCTTTCCCAGACGAAGAACCGGTAGTTGACCGGAACGAGCCAGCTCATAGGCAAGGCCTCGAGATATGCCCAGCATCCTAGCTGTTTCGGGAACGCTGAGGCATAGCCTTTCCTCGTGTTCCTTAGCTCGTCGGCCCATGTCAGCCAAGCGTGTCTCCCCCTTGCTTTCGGGTATTTCTGCCATTCTATGTCTGACCTCTTGACATACTACGAACAATGTGATATAGTATGTTCGTGTCTATTTTATAGTTGTTCCAATATGGCTAAGGTTAATAGTATCAGAATAACGAATATATGTCAACAGCCGAAAGGAGATAACTAATGAAGCGATTTAAAATTGATGTTAAATTGTTCGTTCTTGATGAACGTGCTGAAGGGAAAGGTTGGAAGAGAATTAAAGAGCGGATTAGGCAGAAATTCAATATTGAACCTCCAACCATCAGGGCTATGCAGAAGTGGGAGAAGAAGCTGGACCGGGCGGCGCTAAGCGCCGAGTTCGTGAAGGATGTGAAGCGTGAGATGCCTGCTATGGGAGCAGAGGCGCAGGTGAGTTTTGCCCAGGAGCTTCTACCCATATTGTGGAAGGCGAGAGATGCTGGCGAGGACATGGAGCTCGCCGGTTGGAAATGGTTTCTCCACTTTATCGACACCAGACTTGGCAGCAACGGGTTTGAGCGCCTGATCACTGAATATATGTCGGAGCGACAGAAATAGAAAGAATATCCATGTATTAAAAACAGGAGGTGCGACATGAGGGGACACATACGCAGGAAAGGTGAAGCTTGGCAAATTCAAGTTTACACAGGCAGAGGACCTAATGGCAAATACCGCCGACATTACGAAACAGTTCGCGGACGCAAATCCGATGCCCAAAAGAGGCTCAACGAGATACTAACCAGCCTGGAAAAGGGCATATACACGCCCCCTGGGCGGCTTACAGTAGCAGAGCACCTTCGCAATTGGCTTGAAGGCTATGTTAAGACCAATTGTTCGCCCCGAACCTTTGATGGTTACCAGAGTATTATAGAGCGCCACTTGATACCCGCCCTGGGTCACTTTCAGCTAAAACAACTTCATCCCCAGGCGATACAGGGCTATTATGGCAAGGCATGTGAAAAACTGTCAGCCAGGACAGTTCATCACCAGCACCGGGTATTGTCTCAGTCCTTAAAATATGCCGTCCGTCAAGGTTATTTGGGGCGTAACCCCTGTGAGCTTGTTGACCCGCCGTCACCGCGTAAAAAACCAATGCGGACGCTAACACCTGGTGAACTCGAAGTACTGCTTGAAGCTGCGTCGGACAATCAATTTTGTCCTGTATACTACACAGCGGTGAGTTCGGGGCTTAGGCAGGCTGAATTACTAGGCTTACGCTGGAGAGACGTTGACCCGGATATTACGATGTCCATATCAGTTAGCCAGGTGTTATACAAGAGGCGTGGCGTATGTCAGTTCAAAGAACCTAAGACCGTCCATAGCCGGCGCCGTGTGGCCATGACACCAAAGCTGGCAGCGTTTTTGAGGGAATACCGGGCAGAGAGGGAAGCATTGTACAGGCAATTAGGAAAGCCGCTTAATCTTGATGATTTGGTTTTTACCGGTATTGAGGGCAAACCTATTGACCCCGGCGTGCTAAGTCACAACTTCGCCAGGATGACAAAAAAAGCCGGCTTGGAGAATGTCCGCTTCCATGACCTGAGACATACCTTTGCCAGTTTAATGCTACTACGGGGGGCAAAGCCCAAGGTTATCAGTGAAGCTCTGGGCCATGCCTCGGTGGCGTTTACAATGGATGTTTATAGTCATATAATAGAAGGCATGCAGAGCGAGGCGATGGCGTTACTGGACCAAGTGCTGCCACCAGGAGTCTCTGGAAAAATTAACGCCAAATTAACGCCAATTTTGACGAGAAAGACGGTCAGAAACTAAAAATTAGCTTCGATGCCAGCGTAGCTCAGTGGTAGAGCAGCGGTTTCGTAAACCGCCGGTCGTCAGTTCGACTCTGACCGCTGGCTGTATCTATTTCATCATGGCTTGCCGACATTTTGCCGACATCTTCTACTTGGCG
>VGNY01000149.1 GCA_016865895.1 Chloroflexota bacterium
ATAGTGCGATCACTTGCACCTGTGAAGATACCCTCAATAAAACTGCCAGGATGCGGCAACCGCATCTCTATAGGCTAATTTTCCGGACATTAGGCGAGACTTGGCCTTAACAATAGGTAAGATTGTTGGAACTGTGCTCGGTCAAGAGAAACGGTCACAACGGTCATTCGGTCAGTCAAATAATCGGTCAAATAGTCCGGTACTGCTTAGCCGTATATTCCACCATGAAAAATAGGCTTCTCATAAGTTCATTTGACCGGGGGTAACCGGGGGATACGGGGGTAATATTTGATGACGGAGATACTTGACCGACCAGCAATGTGACCGAATTTAGGGTCTTATATAATCACCCTATCACGCTCAAATCAGAGCTAGAATTTTGGCGTTAATTTGGCGTTAAACTAAAAAACACCGGTTGTCATCAAATGGCATTTTAGATACAAAACGGGTTTTGGACAACTAACACAACAGTTCTATTTTGAACGTAAAGTAACACTTCGGGACGCCTCGCCCAGAATTACGAAACCGCTGCTCTACCACTGAGCTACGCTGGCATACCACAATTATATACGATGGGCTAGATTCCGAGCAACGACGTGCCATCCTGAGCTTTTCCCTTGTCATCCTGAGCAAAGCGAAGGACCTCCGCATGAGATTCTTCGGTCGCCCCGATACAATCGGGGCTCCCTCAGAATGACAGAAAAAGGCAAAGGGCCAATTATCAAAAATGTAGGGTAGACCTTCGGGTCTGTCCACCCGCCCGTATCTTTGCAGTTTTATCTGTCATTTTGATTTTTTCCCGATAAATCCCGATAAATCGGGGTAAATCGGGATGGACTTTGATTTCTTGCGGCGAGCGCGCAGACTTCTGCGGGGGTTAGTTCACGGATGGTGCCTTCTTTGAGGTTGCCCAGGTTAAGGCTACCCATCCTGATGCGCCTGAGTTCCAGGACCTGGTAGCCGAGGTTTGCCAGCATGCGGCGTACCTGCCGCTTTCTGCCCTCATGCATGGTTATGCTATAGTTGAACGGCGGCTGTGATTTTATCTCCTTCACAGCAACAGGATAGGTCATGCCATCCTCAAGCTCAAAACCATTCTCCAGCTTCCTTCTCTCTTCTGGCTTGAGCCTGCCGTCTATGTGAATCAAATACTCTTTTTCATGCTCAAACCTGGGATGCGTAAGTTTATAGGTAAGCTCGCCGTCGTTAGTCAAGAGCAAAAGCCCTGTGCTGTCTTTATCCAGCCGCCCAACAGGATATAACCTCAGGCGGCGATACTTCTCAGGCAAGATATCCAGAACCGTCCTACGCCCTCGCTCATCGCTGGTAGTAGTTATGACACCCGCCGGCTTGTTGACCATCAGGTAAACCATGCGTTTCGGTCTAAGGTTAACCAGCTTGCCGTTTACCGAGACACGGTCAGTCTCCGGGTTCACCGGATGGCGGAAGTCCTCAACCGGTTCGCCGTTCACCTCCACCCTGCCATTTTTGATGGCATCGGTTATCCACCTCCTGGAGCCAACTCCAGCTTCAGTCAGAGTTTTAAGTAATGGTATCGGTGTCATGTTCATTTGCTCACAAGGCTAGGTTAACCCAACGAACTGATATACGTCAAATCAAACGACTGAGAGGAGATTCTGCTCCCGATAAATCGGGAGCAGAATGACAGCAGGAGAGGTTGCCAACAACTCACGAGACATTATAGAGCAAATTGGCAGAGACTACGGGTGGAGACAGAGGTTTTATTAGACTTTGAGGTCTTTTGGTATTGAGACAGCAGTTTCACTGAAAGGAACTATGCCATCAACACATAATAAATTAAAGGAAGGTGAATAAATGTCAAATAGTAAAGTTGCAGCGAAGAAGACATCAAGAGGCCGAAAAACACCAGTGGATATACGCAAGCTATGTGAATTACTCTACAAGTAGCAAGAGTTTCGCTCTAACCGGAAATCTTGATACCAGCAGCAATGAGCTGCTCTGTAATGCGCTTATTATTTTCGCTAACAATTTTAGCCATTTTGTCTATCAGGAAAGTAGATAATGAAGCTAATATCGCCTCTATGCTAGGCTTTTCAGCCCTCGGTAGCAAACCAAATACATTGGTAAAAACTTCCTCTTCTGTATTGCCTAACGACAATAATGCCTCCAATTCCTGCTTATTCAAACCTATTGCCATAATCCACCTCCTACGTGGCAATTATAGCACTAGGTTAGAAGGTGTCAACATGAAGGCACTCATGCTTTGAAGCCCCATCTATCGTGACCAGGTTGTGGGTTTTCTACGTATTCCTTGTAATGCGTGTAAACGTCTTTTGCAACTTCGACTAGGGGCTTGAAATTGTTACCTTGGTTAAGCCGCTCAACTGTGTAAGCCAAAATAAATATGAGCTGCAGGTCATCCCACTTTGGAGTCCACGTATATTCACTTTTATTTCCCGCATACGGTTTTACTCGCTTGTCAGCAAACTTAATCTGAAGTTCTATACGCCCATCTGGAAACTTGCCTGTCTCATGTCCAGCAAAGAATATCCGCATCATAAGCCTCACTTATCGAAGATTCTCTAAGATAATCCCTTCTTAGGAAAAGGCACACGGAAAGCAGCACCTAAGTCCATGACATCTAAGCTGCCGTCTGCGTTGATATCTGCCAGATCAAGCGTGCCCATAGCCTCGTGGAAGTCGTAAACCAGCTTCAAGTATTTACTCTTGACCAAAGCCGGTATGTCCTCATGGCGACCAGCGTACCACTCAAAAATATCTTTATCGCCCTTAGACGAGTTGCAAGATCGGCAGGCAACCACCTGGTTGCTGATGATGTTCGGCCCCCCTTTGTGCAGGGGAATGAGATGATCCCAGGAAAGATTTTCTTTACAATTGCAATAGATACAGCTAGACTTGCCTCGCTCGATTGTCTTTCGGTCATCCCGCATTATGTCTGACCACTGAATTTCGCCACACTTCAGCTTCTGGAATCGGCTCATAATGAAGCGATAGTTGCCTTCAAACTTAGCACCTCGTGCAATCAGCTTGGCGTATTCCCATAAAATCAATTCCCTGACCGTTTTAACGGCACTGGGGGACTTTATGACAAGAAGCTTTTCTTCGGACATTTGACTTCACTATTTTATCTTCTGAAAGGTCTATCACTATTCCATTCAACTAATGCTTGTGCCTCAGCAAAATCTATGCGACCTGTGCCTATTACCATTTCAGGATTTGCTGAAAAGCCGATAACGGCGGGGTTTAGGTTTTGAACTACTATGCCAAAACATAGCCACATGAAATAGGGTGAATCTATGTCCTTTGTGGCCTCATAGTTAAGAACGTCATTATTAAAACTGAGTGAGTTACAATTAACCACAACAAAGGCCTTCTCTGAAGTCAATTTATCTATATCAACGACTCCCATAACATCAGCTATTGTCATTCCTACTTCAACTTTAGAGATAATATCCGATGGAGTTGTAACTTTAGTAGATGAAGACATGCCAACGGCCAGAGTTATCCCTCCGATTATGGCTGCCAGAACTATCAAGCCCAGGCAACCCATAAGCCACACGTTTGTCTTTTTCTTTGGTGGTTCGGGCTGCTGGTACTGCTGCTGATAGCCACCCCCAGGTTGTTGATACTGCTGTTGGTATTGCGGAGTCTGTTGATACTGTGGTGGTGGTTGCTGTTGTGCTGGCCAGTTTAGCGGTGTCTGGCAGTTGCCACAAAACCTCACCCCGAAAGCAACTGGAGCGCCACACCGGGGACACTGATACCACTGTTGCATCACAACCTCACGCCACACAGAATAAGCCACTACTGTTGGCGTTGTCAAGCGGCGTCACGCTCAAAGTAAGGCTGTAAAATTGGCGTTAGTTTGGCGTTAAAATGACAGCCGTCGAGGGCACAGGGCAACAGATACGGTTGCTGAACATTCCAACTCGACTTTAACAGTTGAAAATTACCACCGAAGCTAGACCATCTACCCATCAAATACAATTTCAGCCTTCACAAGGCAAAATGTTGTGAGACGTTTTTTCAGAAATATATTGACATATCACCTATAA
>VGNY01000150.1 GCA_016865895.1 Chloroflexota bacterium
GGCCACACTCCTTACACCTTAATCTATCAATTTTACTAACAGATGGCGTAGAACCTCTCCAGAAAGGCGAAGATTCGCATCCAGTTCCTTAGTCGAAGCTGGCTTCAGCTTCAATTTCGCCAACACATAATTCCCCTCCACACATCGTTTTATCGGGTAAGTCAGCTTTTTCCTTCCCCACTGATTAACCTCATCCACACTCCCATCGTTCTTTTTAATCAACTCGCTCAGCTTGGTGATAACATTAGGCATGTCCTCATCAGCCACCTCAGGGCTAATTATAAGTACCAGTTCATAATTAGGCATCACTACTACCTTTAGAGTCCAAAAGTGGGCACATTATAGCACATCGAAGAAAATAGCAACAAGCTTGCCCTAAAGGGACTATTCATTAGCGTCAAATTGCTACCACGAGTCTTCTCATCTATCATTCTGAGAAGCAAAGCGACCAAGAATCTCAATTCTTAGAGGTTTTGCGAGACACCTAATTGAGATTCTTCGCTTCGCTCAAAATAACGGCAGGATTTTTAAACAATTCCAATGTAGCTATCCCTTGCATTTTAATCGCATCTGGCTTATATTTCTTTAGACAAGGGGATATATTGGAAATCTGCATTATCGGGCTGCCCAAGAGCGGCAAGACGACTATTTTCAATGCCCTGACCAGAGGTAAGGCTGAAACTAAAGCTTTTGCCTCAACCGCCTTGACTCCAAACGTTGGAGTTTCCAAAGTACCAGAACCCAGATTGCAAACTCTGGATAAGATTTTCCAGCCGAAAAAAATAACACCTGTTGAGGTCAAATATGTTGATATTGCCGGTACAGCCAAAGGTTTCAGTAAGGGCGAAGGGATAAGTGGCCAGTTCCTGAATTATTTGAGCAACGCCGATGCACTGCTCCACGTGGTAAGGACCTTTGAGGATGAAAATGTGTCACATGTAGACGGCAGTATCAACCCGAAACGCGACATAGCTACTATGAACCTCGAGCTTATCTTTTCTGACTTAACCATAATTGAGAGGAGATTAAAACGCCTTGAAGATTCTCTAAAAGGTGCTAAGCCTTCAGAACGCGACCTGCTCCTGAAAGAGCAAACTCTACTGCAGAAGATTAAGTCGGAATTAGAAAAAGATGTGTCCATCTGGCAACAAGGTTTAACCGCCGATGAAATCAGGGGGCTGGTTAATTACCAATTTCTTACTGCTAAACCCATGCTGGTCATTATCAATGTCGGAGAAAACCAGCTAGCACAAGCTTCCTCCTTCGAGGCTGAGTTACGTTCAGCTTATTCCCATCCTCAATTCGAGGTAGTAGCATTGTGCGGCAAGTTAGAAATGGAGTTAGCCCAACTCAGCGATGACGAGGCTGCCGAATTCCGCAATGCTTTGGGCCTGAGTGAACCAGCACTTGAGCGCATCATCAGGCTTTCTTATCATCTCCTGGGATTGATCTCTTTCTTCACCACGGTCTCTGCTGAATTACGAGCCTGGACAATCCCCAAGGGAACGACCGCATTGAAAGCCGCTGGGAAAATCCATTCTGATATTGAAAAAGGATTTATCAGGGCTGAAGTCGTAAGCTTTCATGACTTAGATAGTTGCGGTAGTTTAGCCGAAGCACGAAAACATGGCCTGCTTAAACTCGAAGGTAAGAATTACATCGTGCAAGATGGGGACATAATTACTTTCCTGTTTAACATTTAGTCATCGCCCTGCTCGACCCTATATTATTTTTAATGAGCCATGTCTTGTAACCACCATCAGTCTTCAACATGACTCCCCCAAATGGTATAATAATAATCATGCGGGGCCAATCCAAATAACAAGGAGCGGTAATGCAACAAGGAACAAAGGTTATCGTTTGGTTTGATGAAGTAAACAAAACCGATATTCCGTTGGTAGGCGGTAAGGGGGCAAACCTAGGTGAGATGGTTCATGCCCATATCCCAGTACCCCCAGGTTTCATCGTGACTTCGGGCGCCTATTTCAAATTCCTAGAAACTAGCAAGCTTGCAGAAGAAATACGTGGATATCTTGAAAATCTAGATGTCAATAACAGCAAAAAACTTCAAGAGGTAGCAAATCTTATCAAGAGCAAAATTTCTGGCTCACCTATGCCAGTTGACATGGTTAGTAAGATTAAAAATGCCTACCGCAAACTAGGTGGTGGGCTGGTAGCAGTACGCTCATCAGCCACAGCCGAAGACTTGCCCGAAGCTTCTTTTGCCGGGCAACAACGCACTTTTCTTAACGTTCAAGGTGAAAATGAGGTAGTGGCAGCAGTACAAGGCTGCTGGGCTTCCTTGTTCGAACCTAGAGCCATATTTTATAGACAGCACCACGGATTTGACCATTTCAAGGTAGGCATTGCCGTACCAGTGCAAGCAATGGTGCAATCCGAGACTTCCGGAGTCCTGTTTACCGTTGAGCCTCTGACAAGCGATAAAACAAAGATTCTCATTGAAGCAGTCTTCGGACTGGGTGAAGCTATTGTCTCCGGTGATGTAACACCTGACCAGTATTTATTGGGCAAGGAAAAATTTAAGATTCTGGACAAAAAGATAAGCAAACAAGAATGGCAACTGGTCAGGAATTCAAAACTATCACCAAGCCAACTCGAAGGTACCATCAAAGTTTCTATACCGCCAGCAAAACAAGCCTTACAAAAGTTAACTGACCACGAAATAGTTGCTTTGGCCAAACTGGGCAAGATGATTGAAGACTTATATCAGTTCCCACAGGATATTGAATGGGCAAAACAGGGAAGGCAGCTATTCATCGTCCAAACACGGCCGGTGACCACCATGAAGGAAAAAACGGATGTTAAGGCGCTTCCAAAAATCGAAGCAGCGCCAATTTTAACTGGCGTTGCCGCTAGCCCCGGGATAGCTGTTGGCAAAGTTACAATTGTGCCTGACGCCTCACAGATAGACAAGGTTCAAAACGGTGATATTCTGGTGACTGCAATGACAACCCCAGATTTTGTGCCGGCAATGAAACGAGCCGTGGCTATAGTCACTGACCGCGGTGGACGAACCGCACATGCAGCAATTGTCAGCCGCGAGTTAGGCATTCCTTGTGTGGTGGGCACAGAGGTAGCAACTAAAACCCTGACCAATGGCCAAGAAATCACTGTAGATGGTTCCCACGGACAGGTCTATGCCGGCAAAGTAGCAGAGCCAACAACAGCTACTCCCACAGTTATTACCCAAGAGTGGATTAAAACAAAAACTAGAGTCTATGTGAATCTGGCTGAGCCAGAATTAGCTGAGGTTGTGGCAAAAAGGAATGTAGACGGAGTTGGTCTGCTTAGAGCCGAATTTATGATTGCACAGATCGGTGGACATCCAAGATATATGTTGCATGAAGGAAAGGGAGAACAATTTACGGAAATGCTAGCTCGAGGCATCACCACTTTCACTAATGCTTTCCACCCGCGCCCGGTAGTTTTTCGAACCACAGATTTCAAAACCAACGAGTATAGAAACTTGCGCGGCGGGGACAAATATGAGGAATTCGAAGAAAATCCCATGATTGGGTACCGCGGCTGCTCCCGCTACACAAAAGAAACGGAAGTATTCAGGCTCGAAATAGAGGCTATCAAAAAGGTGTGTCAGTACTACGATAATCTATATGTTATGATTCCCTTCGTCCGCTTCGTGGACGAAGTGACCAGGATAAAAAGATTCTTCGTAGCCGAGGGCTTATACCAGTTCCCCAATTTTAAACTATGGATGATGGTCGAAGTGCCATCAAACGTCTTCCTCATAGACAAATTCATGGACGCCGGCATAGACGGTATCTCCATCGGTTCCAACGATTTGACTCAACTGATTCTGGGGATAGACAGAGATAACCCCAAATTAGCACCCCAATTTGATGAACGGAACGAGGCAGTGCTCATGGCCATAGAAAAGGTTATTAAGGTCTCGCATGAAAAAGGCATTACTTCCTCCATTTGCGGTC
>VGNY01000151.1 GCA_016865895.1 Chloroflexota bacterium
CTATCTGGCTTTTGCTCGAAACTTACCTTGACTCTCTTGGCTTTCCTTAAAGCTGGTATAACTGCTTTAACATCGTCTCGATTGATTAAGGCTTCAGCCTCTCCAGCCTCGAAGTCAAGGCTAATCTCTCCAAGCGTAAAGCCATCGGCAGCTATCAAGGTTAGCTTACCCTCTTTTTGCACTGCCTTGACGCATTGGAGAACTGGTCTAGCGTCGTCGGCATCGGTAAACGGTAGCACCCTTGACAAGGCTTCGGCTAGCTCATTAGCACCAATGTTAGGCATAACAGCGTAGCTTGGACTTACTCTGACTTGGCAAAAAGAAAACGGTGTCTTGTCTTTCAGCCAAGCACCGTCTGAAACATAGCTTTGATGATTGCCACAGACTACCTTTAAGCCTTTACCGTTAGCCTGCAATCCGCTAGCACTAGCGGTAGCTGGCACTATCTTGACGATATTTGAGCCAGCTAGAGCCTTAAGGTAGCTTAAAAAGCCTTTCCGCCCGATGGTAATATCCTCGTCAAAGAGGGCTGTTCTTTCGGCGGTAGCTCTGGACAGAGCGTTTACAAGCCTTTCCTTATGGCACACAAAGCCCGAACCAGACCGCTTGCCTTCGATATTAAGTTGTTCCAGCTTACATCACCTCTCTTTTATCGGCTTTTGTCTCTACCGCTGGCAGTAGAAAGCCTCTTATTTGAGCTTGGCTACTCCGCAACCGCTGGCAGTAGCTTTGCCTCTACCTTTATATTTGGGCTTTGGACTTAAAATTGGACATTATGCCAAAGCTAACTGAATTTTTTTTGCCTCTTTTTGCCGATAACGCTCCAGGTATTTGTGTTCGCTCCAATTCAGAGGCTTGCCAGCATAGAGCTTATAGCCAATCTGAATTAGCCTCTTGGGACAGCCTAACAGCCACCGCTTGGCATCAAGCCAAGCCTCAAGGTCAATAGCGTTATCATCGGCTAGCAGATAGCCAAATTCGGTAAGGTTACCGTCTTTGTCTGCTATCGGCTTGTTTAGGCTTTCAACCTCAATAGCTCTAGGACATTTGGAGTAGAGGTCTTTAGCTTTACATTCTTTCCTTTGCCGATTGCTACAGTGTCCGCAATCTATACCGTTAAGGCGGTTATAGTAGCTTCGCCAATACTGGTAAACGGTAAAGCTGGCTATGCGGTAAGCCCAAGACAGGTTATCTGGCTTGTGTCCGTTGTTTCTATCTGCTTCGGCAAGCCTCAAGACAACCTCTTGCCTTAAGTCCTCTCTATCCTCATACCTTGCCTTGTGTTGAAACTTGTCGGCTATGTCGATATACTGTTGCCAGTCTAACATCGGTTACTGCCTTTGTTAGATTGCTCCAGCTCGATTGAACCTTCAGGCTGGAGCTTTCCTTTATAATAGGCTTGCCTCTTAAGCTCTGCTCTTACGTCTATCTCTAGCCTCTCGACTACTGGCATAAGACCTTTTAACCTTCTGGAGACGCTCTCTAATTCGCCTATGAGCTTGGCTAGCTTTCTAGCTTCAGGTGTTAGCCTTCGTAGTGTCTTTTTACGATATGCCATAACTTACCTGCCTTTCCTTTGTTCTGAAGGCAAGCGTCTGGCTCTGGCTTTGCCTGTTTGGACTATTCGGTTGTTAAGGTGCTACGTATTTGGCAGCTTCATTATTGAACAAAATAAGCGATTGTTGAAGGAGTGGAACATATTAGTTCCACTCTCCCATCTGGAAGATTTACTGGCTCCAAAAAAGAGAGGAGTCCTATCGGTAGGACCCCTCCCGCATCTCTATTGTCAAACAACGAGCTATGACAGACTTAAGCCTTTTTTCCTGCGGGGCAAACTGCCTGGATGCCGGTATTTGACAGGTTTGGGGCTGCGAACTTCTCTGGGATAGCCATAGAGGGTTTGAAGAGGATCCTGCCACTCTATGTCTGACGCGGCTTTACCTTTAGCTGTCAGTCGGTAAAAGCGCCTTGGCTGCGGAACTTCGATTAGAGCACCTCTTCTCCTCTTCTTAACACGAGCACCAGGCATACCGCCCATAGCAGATTTCTCCTCCTCACCTGTCGGTTCGACCCAGCCAAGCATTTTGAGATGGTGAAAGTATCTATAGAAAGAGTGAGACCGCATCTTAGTAAGTCTCTTGGGTATTCGCTCCAGAGCCTCTTCAACCGAAAGCTCGATGCCCTTCTCCATGGCCATAGCCACCATATCCTGAGCGTACTCACGCAATAGAGCGCTTTTGTATGCGTATCGAACGTCCTCTATAGAAGCTCCCCGGTCTGGGTCAATAACCGATGAGCCGAAGGGACCTTTGCCCTCGAGAAACTCCCGGATGAAACATCCGCAGCTAAAGGGGCGAAGGAAGCCGCCTTTCGATGGTATAAGCGACAGCGCTGTCATGCCTTAGCACCGACCTGCCCATCTTCGTCTTGATGAAACTTAACCTCAAGCCCCAACATCTGGCTGACTTGCCCTAGCACTTGGGCAAGGCTGGAAATGAGCATGCCCTGATATTCCGGTGGTACTACATTCAGCTTTATCCTGAGAAACCCATTGGCCGGCTTAAAGTCGATGTAAGCGAGTCCGCTAATGCCACTCCGCCGTGCCATCTGCTTGAAAAGCTCGAACTGACTATCAAAACTGTGGCTAGTCATCCCCAAATACCTCCTTCATTTCTTGGTCATTTATCTTTTGTGCGCCGGACATGAATCCCTGAACTTGTCCTTGAGTGGGTTGGATAGGCTGTTGTGGCATCATCCCCGGCGGCTGGCGAAGGCCGCCGAACATGCCGAACAGACGGGCAATCGCCTGAGCGAAAAACGGCTGTATCGTCTGTACAAACATGGAAGCGAAGGGATCTGGGCTACCTGCTGTGGCTGCCTGGTGCATTGCTTCCTGGACTTGTTGGCCAACAATCATCGCAGCTGCTTCAGCGGCTGCCTGAGCCACTTCAGCACTTTCAGATTTGGCCTCTCGTAGAACCCTTAACTGAGTTTCGGTTATTTGGGCCTGGGCTGCAGCCAATCCTTGGAGAATCAGCACATCTTGCATTACCGATCGCCTGGCTGCTTCGTACACCAACAGAGCATCGACAAATGTCTGTCTTCTATCACCGTCAACGAACGAGAGA
The DNA here is from genome assembly GCA_016865895.1 of Chloroflexota bacterium. GTDB lineage: Bacteria > Chloroflexota > Dehalococcoidia > GIF9 > UBA5629 > VGNY01. Next base: position 3,129 of record VGNY01000151.1, read on the forward strand.
TGCTCAATAAGGTACTCGGGCACGATAGTCTGCTTGATGTCTAGCTTGGCGGGCAAATCTAGTCCAGTTATCTCAGAGTTATTGGACTTCTTCGCTTCATCGACTCCGTCACCGTTTTGTTCTTTGTACTCTTTGATTGCAGCGTCTACCGTGCGCTCGGCGAAGCCAAAGTCACTGATCAACTGGCTTCGCGTGTAACGCTTTCTAAGAAGACCAATTATTCGGTCCTTAATCGTTTCGTCTTGTTTGTTATCGATCATTTTTCCTCCTAATGTGATTTTTTCATTTAGCCGCATCATTGAAGAAAACTCCACTTGTAATGCAGAACAACTGTGGGATGGAGGCGACCGACTATTGACCGGAACATCTGATATGGAAGTTGGTATAGGATCTGAATCTGTGACAGCTAGGTTTTCGTCACAATTCAAACCGATGTCTCGCTGAAGTTCGTCGACACGAGGATTCCATTTATTTGCCCCGCAGACGGGCGATATCTGGAAACGAAACTCTAACTGAAAGGATGTTAGGTCAAAGATGAAATGAAGCTGAAGCCGATCATTTAAGTCCATAGCCACGCTCCCCGCGTAAAGAGGGAGCGGGCATTATCGATATCTCAAAAAAGGTTTCTACTGGTTTTGCAAAAGTCCTGTTTGGCCCACCAAAGGTTTCAATAGGTAGAACTCCAACTGTAAATTGTCAGCGGGGACTGTTGCCGAAGTACTTCCATGGCATGAGCGGAGTAAAAATGCGATACATGACACCGATGATTTCTTTAGCTGCATTGGCAGACATGCCAGTGATAAAAACTCTGCTGGTAACCTCCTGACTT
>VGNY01000152.1 GCA_016865895.1 Chloroflexota bacterium
TTATAGGTGATATGTCAATATATTTCTGAAAAAACGTCTCACAACATTTTGCCTTGTGAAGGCTGAAATTGTATTTGATGGGTAGATGGTCTAGCTTCGGTGGTAATTTTCAACTGTTAAAGTCGAGTCTCAGCATAGTCCAGGTGACCTAAAGGGTAGCAGCTACATTAACTGCAACGCTCTCCGTTCTGTTTAGAGACTCTACATTGAACCAACTTGTCGCTCTTGCCACAAACGCACTACTACAGAGTTGATAATTTCATAATTAAAGCCCCGTCGTTGCAAATAACCAGATAGGCGGCGACGAAATTCACTATAATCCAAACTGGCCAGAACACGAGCCTTCTTCAATCCTGCCTCATAGGCCATAACCTCATCATCCAAATCCTTCACTGCCTCGCCAGCCGTTTCCGCAGCTATACCTTTTTGCCTCAACTCCAGCTTTATCAACCTTCGGCTCCGCGGCTTGAATGACAGGCGGTTATCCCTCCAATACCCGGCAAAAGCTACGTCATCAATTAGTTTCCGCTCTTTCAATCCGAATATGACCTTATCCACCACGTCACCATCAAAACCACGGCGGTGTAGTCGCTGCCTTACTTCAGTCTCACTTCTAGGACGATAGCCGAGATAATGCAAAGCAGCTTTAGAGCAGTTTTGCAGGAGGTCAGCCTGCTTCAGTTTTTCAACTTGCTCTGCAGACAAGTGTCGGCCAACCTGCAGATTCCCCCTAGCTGCCACCTCACCATCTAGGGCAAAAGAAAAAGAGCCGTCAATGAAGACATTGACTCGTTTATTACTGCGACTTACTTTTAGAGCTGTAATCCTCCCCACCTTAACTTCCCACGAGCATTTAGTTATTCTGCCTTTCTATGAGAGCGAAGTAACCAAAGAATCTCACTTAAGATGCAGCAAATAAAAATTCGGCCTACTCAAGCACTTCCTTTGTTTCAGCGGCCGGGCGCGGTACAGACATCGCCACAGCCCTTATCTCACGTTCTATGCCCAAAGCCAAATCACCATGCTGCCTCAAATATTCCTTGGCATTCTCTCGCCCTGGGCCTAACTTGATATCGCCACAAGTGAAAAAAGTGCCTGCCTTCTTCAATATCCCCATAGCAACACCCAAATCAATAATATCACCTTCCTTGCTTATGCCAGTCCCAAACATTATATCAAATTCAGCCGACCGAAAAGGAGGAGCCATCTTATTCTTAACCACTCTGGCTCTCACTCGGGTGCCTATCATCTCAGAGCCCTGTTTGATGGTATCACCTTTTCTCAAATCTATCCTCACTGTGCTATAGAATTTCAATGCTCTGCCCCCGGGAGTAACCTCAGGGCTGCCGAAAATAATGCCCACCTTCTCCCGCAGTTGGTTAACAAAAACCACCGCAGTGTGTGATTTGCTAATCGCGGCTACTAATTTCCTTAACGCCTGGGACATCAATCTCGCCTGTAAACCAACATGTGTATCACCCATCTCACCCTCTATCTCAGCCCGGGGCACCAGAGCAGCCACGCTATCAATGATTATCACATCTACGGCGTTGCCTCTCACCAGTTCTTCCGTAATCCCTAATGCCTCCTCTCCATCATCGGGCTGAGATACATATAGATTGTCAATATCGACTCCACACCTGGATGCATAGACAGTATCAAGAGCATGTTCAGCATCTATATAGGCAACAAAGCCACCAAGTTTTTGGGCTTCAGCGATTATGTGCAAGGCTAATGTAGTCTTTCCTGAAGCTTCGGCACCGAAAATCTCAGTAACACGCCCTCGTGGGATGCCACCTATACCCAGAGCCAAATCTAAACTCAATGAGCCTGTAGGTACAGCTTCCGCTGTCATTCTCGCCGAGAGTTCACCTAGCTTCATAATCGAACCTTCACCGAATTGCTTCTCAATACGATTTATCGTCAGTTCCAATGCTTTTTCTCTCTCTGCGGGCATCTCTTCCCTCCTCTAACAGCCAAAAGCATCATAGCACACGCACTATACCAGCACAACCTAGAGCGGAGGAATAGGTGGCAAGCAACGTTTATGAGTACTTCTGCTTATCATAGAATCAATTTTTTGTTTTATTTTCTCCTCAGCTTCACCTGTAATCAGGTAATTGTCGAGCTCATTATAGGTTAGCTCCATCTCTCCCTCATCTGTTTGTCCTTCCCACAACCCTGCCGAAGGTGGCTTATTGATGATTTCTCGAGGGATATCCAGATATCTAGCCAGTTCGCGCACCTGGCCCTTCACCAAGTTGCCTAACAGCATAATGTCCACCCCACCATCTCCATACTTGGTAAAATAGCCAACCGACAACTCACTCCTATTGCTGGCACCCACTACCAGATAATTCAAGCGGTTGGCGAAATAATATAGGGTGACCATCCGTAATCTGGGTTTGATATTACTTCCCGCCAGCCTTCTCTCTGCTTCGCTATAACCATTACCCGGCAAAGCCTTAACCAAAGTGTCAAACACCTTATCCAGAACCACAACCTTAACAGGTATATCAAACTTACGGGCAACCAGTTCCGCATGCTCCCTATCAACCTTATTGCTATGGCAAGGCATGATGACCCCCAGAGTAGCCCCAGGAAAGGCACGCTTACACAGCACTGCAGCTACACAGGAATCAACCCCACCGCTAATCCCCAAGACCACACCTTTACCTCCTACTGCCGAGACTGTCTCTCTAATCCACGAAATGAGCTTTTTCGCTAGCTCCTCGACTGACACCAGTTCCAAGCCTCACTGTTACTACAATTGACCTTAGACATTATACTAGTCTGCAGCACAACACTCCAAGAAGCGATTCAATAAAATAAGAGGAAAAAGAACTATTCTGTTTTGGGGGCGAGGCCAAAACCACAGTACCACACCCTGACAAATTCCCCCTTTTCCCCTCTCTTGACAGGAGAAGGTAGATAAGGGGAAATGAATGGTAAGGCAGTTAGTTGGATAAAAAACAAATGTCTCTGTGCCACTAGGCGTCTGTAATTTCTTTCTCTTCAGTTCGTGGAACAGTGAATTGCCTTAGCTTTGCTGCCATTTCCTTTAATTTCTTGCCCACTTTATAGTTGATGGTACCATCAGGATAGCTACCATCTTCATTTTTCTCTCCCGCCTTCACACCAGTAAGAACTTCTATCCCTTCATCAACGGTGCTGACCGCATATACATGGAATTTACCCTGCTTTACAGAATCCATTACTTCCTGACGCAGCATAAGGTTTCTCAGATTTCGCTGGGGTATCATCACACCTTGGCTGCCATTAAGTCCCTTGGCTTTGCACACCTGGAAGAAACTCTCTATCTTCTGGTTCACTCCACCGATAGGTTGGATTTCTCCCTTCTGGTTCACCGAACCGGTGACTGCTATATCCTGCCTTATAGGCATATCCGATAAACTGGACAGCAGCGCATAAAGTTCTGCAGAAGCAGCGCTATCCCCCTCTACACCTTCATAGGATTGCTCGAAACATAGACTCGCCGACAATGACAGCGGATTGTCCTGAGCATACTTCCACCCCATATAGCCACTAAGGATGAGGACACCCTTGTCGTGGATCCTACCGCTGAGCTGGGACTCCCTTTCGATGTTGACAACACCTCCCCGCCCCAGGAATGTCTTACATGTTATACGCGATGGCTTGCCGAAGGCTATGTCGCCAAGGCTATATACACTGAGTCCGTTCACCTGCCCTACCACCACACCGTCAACATCAATCATAATAGTGCCATTTTCTATCAACTCTCTAATTCGCTCATCGGGCAGATTATGCCGGTAGAGCCTTTCCCCCACAGCCCTCTCCACAT
>VGNY01000153.1 GCA_016865895.1 Chloroflexota bacterium
CTTGCAACCGACGATCCGCAGGATAGGATACTGAAAGCTTATCAAGCTTGAATCTGCGGAAGGATGATATAATGCTTGCAACCGACGATCCGCAGGATAGGATACTGAAAGCTTAAGGGTCCCTATGAATCAGGGCAAGTACCGGCAAGCTTGCAACCGACGATCCGCAGGATAGGATACTGAAAGTCAATTGAGAGGATGGATGCAGGGAAGAGCATCCCGGTCTTGCAACCGACGATCCGCAGGATAGGATACTGAAAGAATCGGTCACGTCTTGGTCCATCCACTTGCGATCAAACTTGCAACCGACGATCCGCAGGATAGGATACTGAAAGGAATATCTTCAGCTTATCGGCCAGCGGGTGTTCCTCTACTTGCAACCGACGATCCGCAGGATAGGATACTGAAAGTCAATTGAGAGGATGGATGCAGGGAAGAGCATCCCGGTCTTGCAACCGACGATCCGCAGGATAGGATACTGAAAGGTAATCAACGCCAGGTCCCGGCGCCGGTAGTCGCCATTCTTGCAACCGACGATCCGCAGGATAGGATACTGAAAGGAATATCTTCAGCTTATCGGCCAGCGGGTGTTCCTCTACTTGCAACCGACGATCCGCAGGATAGGATACTGAAAGCCTGTGTCTCGCCTTCGCCGCTCCAGCGACCGAAAGCTTGCAACCGACGATCCGCAGGATAGGATACTGAAAGCGTGGGCTTTGAGGTCAACGAGGATGGCCGGCCGGTCCTTGCAACCGACGATCCGCAGGATAGGATACTGAAAGGCCGGGCGATCCGCTGCTGTAGTAGCCGCTCGATAGCTTGCAACCGACGATCCGCAGGATAGGATACTGAAAGCCAGATGGTCCACCGCACTTGCGGCAAGCCGGACTAACTTGCAACCGACGATCCGCAGGATAGGATACTGAAAGCCACTACCAGGCAGAGCAAAACCTTATCCCACTTGCTCTTGCAACCGACGATCCGCAGGATAGGATACTGAAAGAGGCCGTTGTGCCCAGGTAGGGGCTGACCAGCAGACCTTGCAACCGACGATCCGCAGGATAGGATACTGAAAGTCTGACGCCGCCTGTGCCAACTGCCAGGCCGTGACCCCTTGCAACCGACGATCCGCAGGATAGGATACTGAAAGAACTCCAGAACTTGCCCAGAATCATCAACTGCCGGCCCTTGCAACCGACGATCCGCAGGATAGGATACTGAAAGGTCCCGCCGCCCGCGCTATCGCCCCGTACCAGATGCCTTGCAACCGACGATCCGCAGGATAGGATACTGAAAGAAGCCCGCAGCTTAGTAGTGTTCGACGCCGAAGCAACCCTTGCAACCGACGATCCGCAGGATAGGATACTGAAAGCTTGCTACCCCTAACGTGAAACTTGAAACTTGGAACTCTTGCAACCGACGATCCGCAGGATAGGATACTGAAAGAGCGGGCCGAGTACAATGCCCGCCGCCGTGGAGATCACCTTGCAACCGACGATCCGCAGGATAGGATACTGAAAGTAGTCATGCCGTTGGCACGCTGGCGGCGGGGAACGACTTGCAACCGACGATCCGCAGGATAGGATACTGAAAGACTTTTGCCCCATCGTAGAAAAGGCTGACGGAAGTTCCTTGCAACCGACGATCCGCAGGATAGGATACTGAAAGCCAGGGGGTGGAGGCATGAACGGCACAGGACCAGACGGCTTGCAACCGACGATCCGCAGGATAGGATACTGAAAGATCATAAATAGACGGCGGGCGACCATAAGTGGCAGCAAACTTGCAACCGACGATCCGCAGGATAGGATACTGAAAGGGACAATTATTGGATGTCCGAGGATCAAGTAATCCAGTCTTGCAACCGACGATCCGCAGGATAGGATACTGAAAGGTAGTACCCAGCGATCCAGCGTAACGCTCGTAACGCGCTTGCAACCGACGATCCGCAGGATAGGATACTGAAAGTCTGGCGAATGTGCCAGAAGCGCCCAAAGGCAGCGTCTTGCAACCGACGATCCGCAGGATAGGATACTGAAAGCCAGGCGGGCCACGCGTGCTTCCAGATTGCCCACTAACTTGCAACCGACGATCCGCAGGATAGGATACTGAAAGTGACCTTCTGGAGCTGGCAGCTCGTGCCCTGGGCCCGCCTTGCAACCGACGATCCGCAGGATAGGATACTGAAAGTGCTGCGCACCGACGGCACGGACGTGCTGTGGAGCACCTTGCAACCGACGATCCGCAGGATAGGATACTGAAAGATGCCCGGATGCTGGCGACCAATGCCAGCGGGTACCTGCTTGCAACCGACGATCCGCAGGATAGGATACTGAAAGCGCATTGCGCCGCCGGCACGCCGATGAACTCGCCGAACCTTGCAACCGACGATCCGCAGGATAGGATACTGAAAGTGTCGCCTTGGGAGGGTTGATCTAAGAATTCTAGCAGAACTTGCAACCGACGATCCGCAGGATAGGATACTGAAAGGACGCCGTTCTGCCATTTGGCAATGCAGTACACGCTCCTTGCAACCGACGATCCGCAGGATAGGATACTGAAAGAGCGATAGGCAATAATTACACGACGTCGGCGAGGGGCTTGCAACCGACGATCCGCAGGATAGGATACTGAAAGCCACCAGGCTGGAGGGGGCCACGGTGGGAAATACTTGCAACCGACGATCCGCAGGATAGGATACTGAAAGTTACAGTTGACGAATACATGGCCCTAGAGGGCAATCGCTTGCAACCGACGATCCGCAGGATAGGATACTGAAAGGGATCGAGATCGACAAGTACGCGGCTGTCGTAGGCGCACTTGCAACCGACGATCCGCAGGATAGGATACTGAAAGACGCATCAGATCGGCCTGGATCTCATCCCCGGCGGCCTTGCAACCGACGATCCGCAGGATAGGATACTGAAAGTACGGCCTGGTTCCGGGAGATCGGCTTCGACGAGACGACTTGCAACCGACGATCCGCAGGATAGGATACTGAAAGGCCGGCACGCCGCTGGGCCGCTGGGCCGCACGGCACGCTTGCAACCGACGATCCGCAGGATAGGATACTGAAAGAGGGCCTACCGAAGCCCCTGATCTTATGCCAGGCCAGCCTTGCAACCGACGATCCGCAGGATAGGATACTGAAAGGCTGGCGTTGTGCCAGCGCAGGGCGCTGTAGGCCACCTTGCAACCGACGATCCGCAGGATAGGATACTGAAAGACGTAGCTCGCATCTTCGCCCAGGACAACGGAGCGGGCCTTGCAACCGACGATCCGCAGGATAGGATACTGAAAGCTCATCGGCAAGTGGGTCAGCGACCTGGCCGAAGCCCTTGCAACCGACGATCCGCAGGATAGGATACTGAAAGTTTCGAGTGCGGCCTGCTGGCTGCCCGCACGCCCGACTTGCAACCGACGATCCGCAGGATAGGATACTGAAAGGGGAGTGGCTGCTCGGCCAGGCGCAGCAGGCCGTGGACTTGCAACCGACGATCCGCAGGATAGGATACTGAAAGTGCACCAGAATGGTTGCCGGTGTATCGGCAGCGGCCTTGCAACCGACGATCCGCAGGATAGGATACTGAAAGCCGTTTCCCTGGCGCGTCCCCGGTGAGAGAGCAAGCTTGCAACCGACGATCCGCAGGATAGGATACTGAAAGCTACGCCGGGGATGTTCGAGTGCTGGCGAAAGCTAACTTGCAACCGACGATCCGCAGGATAGGATACTGAAAGAAGGGATGCGGCGGCTATTC
>VGNY01000154.1 GCA_016865895.1 Chloroflexota bacterium
TGATTGAGACTCATCCCTTTAGGCTCATTCTTGGATTAGAAAAGACTGGCTACTGGCGAAAAAAATCCTAAAAACTCCTTTCTGTTATTGGGTTACTTTAGCTTGGTGTCATTCTGAGCCCCGATGTAATCGGGGTGAAGAATCTCACAGACTCTTATCGAAACCTGCCCTGAGCGAGATTCTTTGGTCATTTATCTTCTTCAGAATGGTATGGGGAAATGGGGGAAACAAAGACATAGACAGAGGGGAGCAAAGATGTAGGTTGGCAGATTGCTGATTAAGTGTTGGTGACTCCGTTGTTATGGCTAAAGGGGCCGAGTTTTTTTATTTGTTCTGTCATCTCATCTACTATGGAAGCAAAACGGTCACCTTCGGATGCGGAGACCCAGTCCAGCCTCAGTCGTTCCTCCTCTATGCCGAACTGTCCCAGCATTTTCTTGAGCAATGGTATCCTGCGAGCTTCTTTTACATTACCTTCCAGGTAATGACATTCGCCGGGATGTCAGCCGCAGACAAGAACACCGTCGGCGCCTAGCTGAAAAGCTTTAAGGATAAAGGTTGGCTCTACCCGGCCGCTACACATAACGCGGATTACGCGCACATTAGGGCAGTACTTCTTTCGGGATGTGCCTGCCAGGTCGGCGGCGGCATAGGAGCACCAATTACATAAGAATCCAATTATCTTTGGTTCGTAGCTCACACCATTACTCCTTCTAACTCTGCCATAATCTGCTCAACGGTGAAATGACGGCTGGTGATAGCACCGCTGGGACAGGCTGCAGCACATGTGCCGCAACCTTTACACATCGCCTCGTTGATAACTGATACCTTCTTCTCTTCATTGAAAGATATTGCATTATAGGGGCAGAGCGAAATGCAGGTCTTGCATCCGGAACAGAACTCCTCTTCGATAACTGCGGTAGCTGCCTCAATCTCAACACTGCCTTTACTTATCATGGCCATGACTCGGGCAGCGGCAGCCGAGGCCTGGGCTACTGTATCCGGTATATCCTTAGGTCCCTGACAACAACCGGCGACGAAAACGCCATCTGTCGTTGTAGCCACCGGGTCGAGCTTCGGATGCTTTTCCAGGAAGAAACCGTCCTTGCTTCTGCTGATAGAAAATAGCTTGGCTACCTCATTTGCATCAGACCGAGGCTCCAAGGCATTGCTCAGAATAACCATGTCAACGGGAAGACGACGTTGCCGGCTGATTAAGGTGTCCTCACAAACAACCACAAGTCTACCCTGTTCTTCGGGGGCCTCGGCAACATCGGTTACCTCGCCGGCACGACCCCGGATGAAGTTGACCCCTTCCTCCTGAAGACGGTTGTAGAATTCCTCGTAGCCCTTGCCGAAACAGCGAAGGTCAATATAAAGGTCATAGATTTCGGCATCGTGGATTTTCTCCCTGATGAGGTGAGCGAATTTAAGCGAATACATGCAACAGACACGGGAGCAGTACTCGTGATAGTTGATATCGCGGCTGCCGATACAGTGCAGGAGAGCTATGCTTTTTGGTTCTGAGCCATCCTTGAGTAATATCTTGCCTCCAGTTGGGCCCGAGGCACTGCTCATTCTCTCGAACTGGAAGCCGGTGATGACATTATCATATCGCCCATAGCCGAATTGGGACATCGGAGAGGGGTCAAAGGAATCGAAGCCTGTAGTAACGATAATAGCCCCGGCATCCAGTTCGACTATCTGCTCCGTCTGCTCGAAGTCAATTGCTTTTGCCTCGCAGAACTTTTCGCAAGCGCGGCATTTTCCTTTGAGGAAATAAGTGCAACGCTCTCGGTCGATGACTGGTATATTTGGCACTGCCTGAGGAAAGGGTGTATAGATGACTTTTCTCTTGCCAACACCAAAGTCGAATTCGCTGTCTGCTTTCATGGGGCATTTATCCTGACAGGTGCCACACCCTGTGCATTTGCTTTCGTCTACATAACGCGGTTTCTTTTTAATCTGAACTTTGAAATTGCCTACATAGCCTGAAACACTCATGACTTCACTGTACGTCATCATCTCGATGTTTTCGTGTGACCTCACCGAGGCCATCTTCGGCGTGAGTATTCAGGCGGAGCAGTCTAAGGTGGGAAAGGTCTTATCCAGTTGAGCCATGTGGCCGCCGATTGATGGCTCTCGTTCTACCAGATAAACTTTATGGCCGGAATCAGCTATCTCCAACGCTGCCTGTATGCCAGCGATACCTGCGCCAACCACCAGTGTGTTCGAGTTAAACGGGACTTCCTTAGTTTCCAGCGGCACATGGTAAGCCACTCGTCTCACAGCAGCGCTGACCAGCGCCTTTGCTTTCTCGGTTGCCATTCCTCCGTCCTCATGTACCCAGGAACAGTGCTCCCGGATGTTTGCCATCTCGAAAAGGTAGGGATTCAGGCCAGCACTGACTAGAGTTCGTCTGAAGGTCTGTTCATGTAAACGTGGTGAACATGAGGCCACCACAATGCGGTTAAGTCCCAGTTCCTTTATATCGTTCTTTATTAGCTCTTGACCCGGGTCCGAGCAGACGAATTTATAATCCCGGGCTACCGCTACCGATGGTAAACTTTTAGCGAACTCGGTTACTTTCTCGACGTCAACTGTGGCGGCGATATTGGCTCCGCAGTGGCAGATATAGACACCTATTTTCGGTTCCATTGGCCTCTCCTTATCTTTTGATATATCTGGCTAATGCTTTCTCAGGGGGAACAATGTTTTCTCGCAGGCCGAGCTCTTTGCTTTCGATGCCGAAGGCTATACCCATAAGCTGGGTGAAGAACAAAACAGGGAGACGGAAATTCGTCTTAAATTTCCTGTTGGCCACGCCTTGGTAGGCATCCAGATTCAGGTGACAAAATGGGCATACAGTAACAACGCAGTCGGCACCATTGCTCATAGCATTGTCGAGGAGTTTATGTATCAGTTCTAAAGCGACATCTTGCTCGGATAAGATGAGGGAACCACCGCAGCAGCGCGTTTTGAGTGGATAGGGTGCAACTTGTGCTCCTAAGCTCTCTATTAGGCGGTCCATTGATTCGGGATATTCGACATCATCGAAACTTGGTTTTGGACGAATCACCTGGCAGCCGTAGTACGGGGCTACTTTGAGGTCGCTTAAATCGACCTTGATCTTAGCTTTGATGTCTGCACTGCTAATATCGTTAGCGACGACATCGAGAATGTGCCGCACCTTAACGGTTCCATGATATTCAAGCCCACCGGTGGCTAGTGCTTCTTCTATTTTCCTTCTTACCTCAGGATATTCTTCAAAGTGCTGATTAGTCCTGTTTAAGATTAGGTAGCAGTCACTGCAGGCAGCTACCAGGTCAAGCCCTCTTTTTTCGGCTAATGCTAGATTGCGGGCGCAGCAACAAAAGGCGGATAGCTCATCAACAACGGTATATGGGGTGGAGCCGCAGCAGTTCCAATCCTCAAGCTCGGCGAGGTCTATATCCAGGACCTTAGCAACGGCTCGGGCAGACAGGTCATAAGCGCGACTGTCCTCATACATACAACAGCCGGGAAAATAACTGTAATATCTCACAATTTACCTCCCAGTGGTTCGGTCATGTCTCTAGTTAATTAGGTTCGACCACTTATAAGAGTTTTCAGCTCTTTTCTTTCGAGATGTCTCCCCAACGTCTCGGCTTTGTCCAGAATAGCCTGAAACTGCCTCAGTGACTCAGG
>VGNY01000155.1 GCA_016865895.1 Chloroflexota bacterium
CAATATCAGCCGAAACCAGTGGAGAGGCAAAGATAGCGGTAGCTGGAAACTACCTGATAAAAGCCTTGAGGGCTTGTGGTGGCATAGCCGAAGTGAAGCTGACAAGTCCACAATCGCCCATAACCTTTACCGTTGATGGTTACCGATGCTTGGTTATGCCCATGCGCTTACCTGAAAGCAAGGCTGTGGCTGTGGCTGAAGCTGAAGCGGTAGCTGGAGAGGCAGAGGCGAAGGTAGAGACAGAGACAGAGATAAAGGCTAAAGGCAAACCGAAGCGTAAAGGCAAAGGCAAGAGGCAACCTAAAGCAGAGCCTGAAGCAGAGCCAGAAGAGGTAACCGAGACTGAAGAGGATAGAGAGCCTGTAGCCGTAAGCTAAACAAAGCCGAATAGAACGCAACGCCAACAAGAAGACCAACGCCAAAAAGCGGGGGAGCGACCCCCGCTTTTTTCTTTTTTCAAGGGCTAGAAGGGGACAACATGACTAGCGTTTATCAATGTGACCGAGATAACAAGGACTTTATGCAGCTAGAAAAGGGCACTGTAAGCGTAACCTACAAGTGCGCCAATACCAGAAGGTGCTACTGGCTATGTCGGGAATGTCTTAAAGGGCATGGCAAATGCTCTCCAAGATGTCCCGACTATCTGTCAGTAGCCAAGGTCAAGAAGCAAGCCAGAGAAAAGAATAGATAAACCTGCAAAGGGAAAGGTGAAGGGTGGGAAACTCAAAGTGCCCCACCCTTTACTTTTGTCTAAATCCAGAAGGAAAGGAGGTGATGCAGCGTGTTTGACTACCTGTGCCACAAGGTCAAGCCGACTGGAGACTCGGTTCAGGTGATGGTTGATAGAGAGCTGCCTGAACTGGTGTCTCGAATAAAAGGCGATAGCCCCGACGATGACCTGGCGAGGCTGTGTCTGGAGATTGACCATGGCTCTGTGTGGTTAGGGAAGGCTGTCAGGGCTGGCGGAATTGCCTTCGTCAACAGCTACAAGAATAGCTATCCCGAAGTGCCAGATGAGCTTTGGCCAATCTTTCAGGTGTGGAGCGCCGCCGGCATCTTGGCTGTGCTTCGCCTTGTTGAGCGTGAGCTTGAAAGCGATGACCTGGCTCAAAAGCTGGGAATTATGGACAGGTAATAGAAGGGTCGAATTTGATGGGGCAGCCATGCCCAAAAATCTGAAGGAAAGGGGGTAAACCATGTCCGCGGCCAGAGTAAAATGCAAAGACATCAGGCTTTCACCGGATGAGGAGAAGGAGGAAACCTACAAGCTCATAGATGGGCTTGTAGAGCTGGGTATTCCTGTCACAGTCAAAGAGCACCGCAGCGGATTTCCCGCGGTAACCGTTGACTGCGGGGAAGTCCATATCCTCACCGATATCCTGAGCCTTGAGGCGTGGTCGGCAAAAAAGAAGAAAACAGGCTAAAAGGTCGAATTTGATGGGGCAACTATGCCCAAAATCTGGAAAGAGAGGAGGTGATTTCCGTGGGTCTAGATGTCGGAAAGGTGAGCATCGAGTATCTACCTCGTCCTGACGGAGCTGCCTATGCCTTTATCGGAGAACTGGCCAGTAAAGCTGGCTGCGCAGGCGATGGCAATGCCTTCGATTCCTACTTCAGAGATGAGATGGAAAGGCAAGCCAATGAGTTTGTAGAGGATAGGCTGCGTCTCCCTGGGATAACCCAACAAGAGGTGGAAGCCGGCAGGAAGATGATAATGGACTGGATTGCCGGCTTGCCCTGGGACGAGGATAACTACCTCACGCTTACTTTCAACTCGTAACTGAATAGTCAATATCAAGGTAGAGACAAAAGCTATAGGGTAACTATGCCCAAAAATCTGAAGGAAAGGAGGCAAAAGTGAGCCAGCTTGGTCTATTTGAACGAGAGGAGCTTAAACAATGCCAGGTAGAGTCTAAAACCACGGTAAGGCTGGGCAAGAGGTCTGCTCAAGTGCCTTTAGCCAGAAAGAATAGGGAAGCTCTAGCCAAACTGAAGGAAATTCTTGCCCGACTCGAGGGCAAGGACATTCTGGTTAGCCAACACTGTGACTTCTGGTGGTATCAAAAGCTGAAGTTGAGTCGGCTGGAGGTGCGATGGGGGTCATACTTTGATAGGCCAGAGCGTCCCGCGGTAATAGTCCTTTCTGGCAGCAGAAACGCCGAGATAAGGATACTCCACCCTGAGCGGCTTTACCAGCTAAGGGAACAATGTTACGGCAACGGCAAGCCAGAGTATCTGCTCGACTTCTGGAACGGCTTTTGGGGTAATCCTGTCAGCCAATACCAGCGGCACTATGACTGCCTGCATATAAAAGCAGCCAGCTAACGGTATAAGGTCGAAATGCCGGTAGGGTTACTACGCCCAAAAATCTGACGAAATGGAGGTGAAATATGCCTATCAAATGGAGTGCTCTTCAGGTTAGCCATGCTATGGATGAGGTCGAGCATCAGCTCAGTCTGGCGGAAGTGTTTCTTGATGAGGCCAAAGCGAAAGCTAGAGAAGCCAGAAACATCGCTAGCTTGCCGGCCTATGTGGATGACCGACTTGTTCGCTTAATAACCGAGATTGAGCGGATAGACCACATAAAGATCGCTATCAAATCTGTCCGCAATGCTATTCCGAAGGGAGCGATACAAGCAGAGCAAGAACAGCGTAAGGCGGGCATTCAACAAAGCCTGGGTCTTTAGACCTGTTGGGTCGATAGGCTAACTATGCCCAAAATCTGGAGAGAAAGGAGGTAGCCATGTCCACCGAACCGAGAATATTCCCTATTGGGGAGATGGACGGATTTTACGTGGATAAACGTTTTGACCGAACAGTGCACGTTACCTTTGACACAGAAGACGTTATCGTCATCGATGTATTCAACACGGCTCTCGCAGCCCACGAACCCATAGGGGAGACTTTATCAATCGTAGAAATAAACCTGAAGTCAGGCGCAGCCAGAATTGTAAAGAACTAGCCTTGGGCGGCTAGTTTTGCAGAAGGGTAACTGTGCCCAGAAAGGAGGTGATAAGTTGACAACCGAAAAGCAGATTGAGAAAGGCATCTCCGATATCGTGGGTGTCTTCAGTGACCCTATCATTGTCTTTCCGGGAGGCTGGGGTGATACCCTCCCCGAATGGCTCAAGAATGCCATTACCCTGGAACGACTGGCCATGAACATGAAGGCACTCAAGGGAGAGGAGATGACCAGTACGGATGCTGAGGCCTGCGCTTACCTCTACACGGCTGCTTTGACTCAGCCGATGGACCGGGACTGGGGAGAGATATATCTTTACATCGCCACCAGGGTTTATGGTCGGTGGGGTAAGAGCGAAGTGCCTGCAGATATTAAAGTAGAATCGCTCAGAGATGACCAGAAGGCAGACCTTAATCGGCTAAAGAGATGGTTATACCAGCAGCGAACCAGGGCTAAACTCGAAAGAGACCGGGCTGAAAGACGTCAGAAGGCAGAGGCAGCTAAAGCCGAGCTAGAGGTCATGCAGCCGTCAATGTTCGACTTCTAGCAGATTGAGCTTTAGCAACTAGAAAGGGTAGGGATTCGAATCCCTACCCTTTTTAGTATATAGAAGAAGAGTAAAGACAGCCCCAGCTACAATAGAGAAGTGTCCTGTCAGGCACAAATCTATGTAGGAGGAACTGTCATATGAAGAATAACGCAGCCAGAAAACTGAAACAAGTA
>VGNY01000156.1 GCA_016865895.1 Chloroflexota bacterium
ACATATTATCCCAAATCGAATGTGATTAGGCTTGTGCTAACTCCCTATGATAATGAGGATGACGATATCACACTCCTTACTAATAAGCGGCACCTGCATATTGCAAAGGGAATTATAGAAACGTGGTGATTTATCGGGGTTAGTTGATGTATGGAATCCTGACGAGGGAATAAACGGCTCGCGTTAGAGCGAGACAAAACGTGTTGCTTGAGCAGATAGACAAGTGGATTACTATTAACTTAGGGATACCTGAATAACGTACCACGAGGAACGATTCGTGAAATCCTGCTTTTCCTGCGCGTACCCCGACCATTTTGAAAGGCTATATGACTATTACTAAGAAACAGGCGGAAGAAGCTATTGCTAAACATAAGAGTAAGAGAGCAGCAGCAAAGTCTCTTAACGTACATACTGATACTCTTGAACGCGCTCTCACATCCACTGGCACTGCGGATATTGGTACTGGTTCCCTTCGCAGGCAATTGGAGTCCGAAAAGACCTTACGTAAACAGGTAGAAGAGGCTTTCGAGTCATATAGGGCAGCGCATGACTTCATTGATAGTCTGAGTAAGACTTATGAAGAGCCGACGGTAATTGTACCACGGGAAAGTAGGCGCGTATCTGAATCTATGCCGTGGCTATTCAATGCCGATTGGCACTCCTTTGAACAGGTTAAGCCGGAAGAAGTTAATGGACTTAATGAGTTCAACCCCGTTATCTGCCGTGATTCCGTTGAGACAACAGCGCGATTCTTCGTCAAGCAGACCAACGCCTGTCGTAATATCACTACTATCAATGAAGCCGGTATTGCCTATCTTGGCGATTTGATGTCTGGGCAGTTGTGGCCTGACCAGATTGAAGGTAATGCTGGTACACCCCTTGAAGAGGCACTATTTGTTGTTGATCTGGTTATCAGTCAGCTTAGTTATATTCTCAAGTATGGTAACTTTACTAAGTTATATGTCTATACTGTAGACGGTAATCATAGCCGTATTACTGATAAGAAGCGGAAGGCTAATCGCGCACATCATAGTCTGGAATGGCTTATCTTCCAGTTTGTTAAACGGCACTTTGAACATATTAGAGAAAGGCGGATTGTCTTTAATATTGGCGTTAGTATCCATAACTATATTGAAATGCAATATGGTGTGGATAAGCGTCATCCTGCAGGGCTTGTTTGGCGTCTTACGCATGGGGATGAAGGGATTAACTACAAGGGTGGCGTAGGTGGTATCTCCGTTCCCGCTAACCGCCAGATTCGCCAGTGGAATGAAGGGCGTAAGGCCGATTTGACTGTGTTTGGGCACTTGCACACCGCAGAGCCTAATCTGCGTAGGTATCTTGCCGTATCTAGTCTTATCGGCATGACGCCTAACGGGTTGCGGTTTGAGTATGAACCGCCGACACAGGCTATGCTTACGGTTGAGAAGCAAAAGGGTATTACAGGATAATACCCTATCTTTGTGAGGTAATCTATTACGGGGATGGGACGTTGGCTTCCCGATTGGTCTCATAAGCCAGTTGACGCGGGTTCGATTCCTGCCCCCGTTACCATTTAGGAATTATACTATGAGTGATAAAAGTGTTCGTGTCAGTAGCGGTAATATCGGATTTGGTGGGCTACTTACCATACTATTTATTGGTTTGAAATTGGGTAATGTTATTGATTGGTCTTGGTGGTGGGTATTAAGTCCTTTGTGGATTTCTTTCTTATTCTTACTGCTCATGCTTATGCTTATTGTTATTCCTTCCCTCATAATTGCACTTGCGCGTAAGGATTAATATGAAAATCTCTTCTGGTGTTACACTGGTTAATCTTGCCTGTTCCGGCGATCCTGATATGATTGCTAAGCCGGGATGGATGGTTAATCTTGTTGGAGATAGCAATACTGGTAAGTCATTCCTTGCCCGTACTATCCTTGCAGACAATTACTATCGCTACAAGGATGCTATGTTTTATGTCTATGACGACCTAGAATATGGTGTCCATTGGAATGATGGTAAGATGTTTGGTACGTCTTTCGCTGAAATGGCACTTCAACCTGCCTTTGAATATGAAGATAAGACTATTGAGGCATGGTATCAAACCTTCAATAAGTGTGTTACCAAGTCGGAAGAAGAGAAGCGTCCTTTCCTGTATGTCCTTGATAGTTGGGATGCTATCAATGCTGATTCCGACATTGACTACATGAAGGCTATCGCGGAAGGCAAAGACAAGAAGAGCATGGGTATGGCTAAGGCCAAGTTAGGTAGTAAGTTACTATCTGATGTAGTATCTAAGCTAGAGGCCACTGGTTCCGTCTTGTTTGTCATTAGCCAGACACGGGATAACATTGATCCTATGTCGTTTGAGACACGTACACGGTCAGGAGGCAAGGCATTACGGTTCTATAGTTCTCTTGAGGTGTGGCTTGCTGCGAAGGGTAAACTCAAGTTGGATGCTGGTACTGACCCCTATGGTATTCAGGTTAGTTTCAAGCAGAAACGGTCACGGCTACTTGGGCATGAGTCTGTTGTCGAGTTCCCTATTACGTATATGTATGGGATTGACGATACACAGGCAAGCGTTGATTACCTTGTTGGCGAGGGGGTTATCAAGAAAGAAGGGCATAGCCTAGTAAGTACAGACTTGGATATTAAGGTAGCCACACGCAAGTTCGTTGCCGAGATTGAAGCCAAAGGCAAGAAGCCGCAGTTGAACGAGCTTGTCGTGAAGACTTGGAGAGCTAAAGAAGAGTCTATTGTTGATAGGGTTCTACAGGGGAGGGCGTTGCGTTATGGTTGAGTTCTTTCAGAATATAGTTAAGATTGTGATTTATGCAGTTGTGTTTACGCCTATCCTTTGCATTATCCTATCCGCTGTGACATTTTCCGTTGTTAGTAGTTTTATGAAGGCTATTTCTAGGTAATATATGATTGTAGTCAATCGTGATGGTGAGATTGAGGAATCGGCGGACTTTAACGACCCAGTTTCTACTGCTACAATACCACAAAAGAACCTTAATAAGATAACATATCGTACTAAGATTGTATATGAGGAAAACCGCAAAGAGTATGATAAGCGGTGTGCAAGGAACGGTAAATGTCCGCATGACAATAAGCCATGCAAACACTACCGTTCCTGCATCTTAAAGAAAGCAGAAACTTGTCTTAACTTCGCCCCAAGTAAGAAACAGCAAGATGCTATGGTATGCTCTGTGTGCGTGAATAGACCGGCTACAGACCATTACTGGCGATGCAAGATGTTTGAGTGTATGGTTGCGTATAAAGGGAGAAAATAATATGACTTATGGAAAACTGGTTCGGGCAGGGGAATTGTATAGGGCACTGCAAGAGGAAGAGACAATTATTGAGCGAATAAAAAATATGAAAATGCCCTTTGATAATCTTCTTGCTGATGAAGTAATGGAATTAGAGACGGCATTAAATGAATTCAAAGAAAAGACTATAGCTGTTGTCCAATTAACATTTGCTAAGCATCGTAAAGAGTTTGAGGAACTGTGATTATCTATGTTCAGCTCTATTCTGATAGATCCCCCTTGGGATGTGAAGGTGGGGCCAGCTTCCCTACATAAGAAACAGCAACGCTCACGGGATTTAGCATATCCTACAATGTCTGTTGAAGAGATCGGTAACTTAGTATTACCTTCCGCTAAAGATAGCCACTTGTATCTATGGACTAT
>VGNY01000157.1 GCA_016865895.1 Chloroflexota bacterium
GCATTGATGACCTTTGAGTTTCACAAGGCTTTGGGCTGTAGCTCAATTGGGAGAGCGTCCCGACTGAAGTCGGGAAGGTCAGGGGGTTCGAATCCCATCAGCTCCACCACTATTATTTACAAAAGTTTACGAATCATAGCTAATTTTGTTATAAATATATCCACTCAAATTAGACCGGGAGTTCTGTTCTTCTCAACAAGACTGACTAATACATAATTCCAGTCTAGTTTATAGTAACCAGTATATCGCATCCCCGGCTATCATCTTCAGTAAATATTGAAATATATCAACAAGTGGTATAATGGTCGCGGTCAGGCAGCAAAAAATTGAGATATTACAGTCTTGAATTATGCCTGAATTTAATAATGAATCGAATACAAAATCCATGTTGGATAAGGAGTAACAGCATATGAAGAAATTACATCTGCACAAGTTCCTGATTCCTAGTGCATTTCTTATTATGGTAATCCCCATAGTTGCAGGGTGTTCTTCCGGAGATAAATCACCCCAGCAGGCCATCAATCCTCAGGATGCTCAACAGATTGCTTATGATGCTACCATATACGGTTTCCCGCTGGTCATAATGGATTTGACACGGCAGGCCGTTACAGCAGTAGCCGAACCCACGGAGAATGGGGCACCGGTAAATCAGTTCAGCAATAAGAAAGCATTTCCTGATGCGACATTTACTACAGTAGTCAGACCTAACGCAGACACACTCTATTCAACAGCCTGGATTGACACCGCCAAAGAGCCTGTTATCCTGTCAGTGCCGGATTCAAATGGTCGCTACTATATGATTTCCTTGCAGGATTACTGGACGGATGTTTTCGCCTCACTGGGTTCACGTACTACAGGTACCGGCGCCGGCAATTTTGCTATCACCGGCCCGAAGTGGAGCGGTGAGTTGCCTGAGGGTGTCACAGAGTTGAAGTCTCCGACCAGGTGGGCGTGGATAATCGGACGCTTCGCCTGCAGCGGCACTTCAGACTACGATAACGTACACAAGCTTCAGAATCAACTAAAGCTGATACCGCTTTCCGCCTGGGGCACCGATTATCTGCCACCGGCAAATGTCCCGGTTGATCCCAACGTCAATCGAAAGGTCTCTCCTCTGAACCAGTTGCTGGCTATGGATGCCCCAACCTATATCAACTATTTCTGCCAGGTGATGGTGGAAAACCCTCCTTACGCAGCAGATGCCCCATTTCTAGACAAAGCAGCCAGGATAGGCATCAAGCTAGGTGTGGACTACAAGAATTATTTTTCCGGGCTGGACGATGATGTTAAGTCAGCAATACAGACCGGTTATCAATCTGCTCTCGCCAAGATTCCTATGGCAAGCCCGGGTGATGAAAAGAACGGGTGGCGGATGGTATACGGCGCCGGTGATTACGGCACGGACTACATGCTTAGAGCAATTATAGATTATCAGGGACTGGGTGCTAATTTAGATGATGATGCATTTTATCCAACATTATACGTGGATAGCAAAGGGGAATGGTTATCCAGCGATAAGAAATATGTACTCCATTTCGATAAGGACGTGATACCACCGGTAAACGGCTTCTGGTCGCTTTCTATGTATAATGACAAAATACTGTTCGCAGCGAACCCGATCAATAGATATAACCTGGGTTCAATGAGTGACCCGCCTCTTATAATGAATCCCGACGGCTCACTTGATATTTATATACAGCGCGATGCGCCAGACCCGATAACGCCCAACTGGTTGCCTGCTCCTGCCAGTGGTAACTTTTCACTGACATTAAGGTTATACTGGCCAAAGGAGACTGTAGTAGACAAGGAATGGGTACCTCCGGCAATACAGATGGTTGAATAGATGGCCTGCAATATCTAGGGAGTTTCAAGCAGACAGTTTTTTATATTTATTGAGAAACAGAGACGAACGCAAAACTGTACTTGCTGAATGCCGCAAGTAGAATAAGGCAATAAGCTAACAATTAAAAATCGCGCCGTCCTAATTTGATAATTAATCGTACACTAAATTCATGGTATATAGAGGGAGTGGTAACATATGAAAAAGGTATATCTGCACAAGTTCATGATTCTCATTGCATTACTTATTACAGCGAGTCTAATAATTTCGGGATGCACTCCCGGGCAGCAATCAACCCAGCAAACCATCAGCCCGCAGGACGCACATCAGATAGCCTATGATGCTACAGTATATGGATTCCCACTGGTCATCATGGATTTGACGCGGCAGGTTTTCACGGCAGTACCAGAACCCATGGAGAATGGGGCACCGGTAAATCAGTTCGGCAATAAGAAAGCATTTCCTGATGCCACTTTTACCGCCGTAGTCAGACCTAACGCAGACACGCTCTATTCAGCAGCCTGGGTGGACACCGCCGAAGAGCCTTTTATCCTGTCGGTGCCGAACACCGAGGGCCGCTACTATATGCTGCCCATGCTGAATTACTGGACGGATGTTTTTGAGTCGCTGGGCTCCCGCATTATAGGTACCGGTGCAGGTACTTTTGCCATCACCGGTCCGGGTTGGAGCGGTACATTGCCCGAGGGAGTCACAGAAATCAAGTCTCCGGGCAGATGGGTCTGGATAATCGGACGCATAGCCTGCAGCGGTTCTGCAGACTACGATAATGTCCACAAGATTCAGAATCAACTGAAGCTGACTCCGCTTTCCGCCTGGGGCACCGATTATACGCCGCCGGCAAATGTACCGGTTGATCCCAGTGTCAACCGTAAGGTCGCTCCTCTGGACCAGTTACTGGCTATGGATGCCTCATCCTACTTTAATGATGTCTGCCGGTTGATGGTAGAAAGCCCTCCCTATGAAGCGGATGCGCCAATCCTGGCCAGAATGGCGGAGATAGGCATCAAGCTAGGAGCGGATTACCAGACTTATTTTTCCGGACTAGACGTTGATATTAAATCAGCAATACAAACCGGTTATCAATCGGCTCTTACAGATATGCCTCAGACCAAACTGGGTGATATAAATAACAACTGGCAGATGGTATACGGCACCGGTGACTACGGAAGGAACTATATATTTAGAGCAGCTGTAGATTATCAGGGGCTGGGCGCTAACCTGAATGCCGATGCTGTTTATTTCTCAACATTCATAGATAGCACCGGGGAACAATTCTCCAGCGATAAGAAATATGTTCTTCATTTCAATAAGGATGAGATACCACCGGTAAACGGCTTCTGGTCGCTGACCATGTATAACGATAAAATGGCATTCGCCGATAATCCTATCAATAGATACAGCCTGGGCTCATTAAGTGATCCACCTCTGGTTAAAAATTCCGACGGTTCACTTGATATTTATATACAGCGCGATTCACCTGACCCTACCGGTACACCCAACTGGTTACCGGCTCCTGCCAGCGGCAGCTTTTCAGTGACACTGCGATTATACTGGCCGCAAGAGCTAGCAGTCGATAAATCCTGGGTTCCTCCGGCAGTACAGGTAGTTAAATAGAGAACCTGTAATATTCTCCAGAGACTTAATCGGCTGGCTCGACTTTAACAGTTGAAAATTACCACCGAAGCTAGACCATCTACCCATCAAATACAATTTCAGCCTTCACAAGGCAAAATGTTGTGAGACGTTTTTTCAGAAATATATTGACATATCACCTATAA
>VGNY01000158.1 GCA_016865895.1 Chloroflexota bacterium
AGGCACTGTCAAATTTGGAAGCCAAAAACGAGCTCGGACATTTGTCATGACAGGGTTTGCGATTCCCCTCCCCGGAAATTGCCCTTAGTTGCCCGTCATTATTGGCTTTTTCGCAAAGCTTTCATTTTCATTTTTACAGTGCCTGTTTATACTCAACTTTCGGTTTATATCACAAAGATAAAAGGAATAACAGTGGCTTTATCAGGGAGTTCAAGGTATTTTTATTGAAAAGCAAAAGATAATTAAGCAAATATCATACCAATTTAAATATTAATGAATTTTGTGACGTAAACCAATAATCCGCCAGATTTATTATTTTTAACTCATTTGTGTAAATACACAAATGTAGGAAATGTTTTCTATACATTCGGGAAAATCTTTCCCATTTTTGTATTTTATGCAAACTGAAAAAAATGACATCTGACAATCATTTTTCTATATGATTTTTTGCCATAGCTTGAGTAGATTCCTGAAATGACCTTACTATCATGCCTGCATCCCTTGCCGCTTCTTCTGCCGCCTTTAGATAACGTTTTAAAGATTCATCTTTCATCATTAGCAACGCCAATTGTGTGTTTGCCAATATTGTGGTTAGCCTATTGTTAAGTTGATGGGCAGAATAACCGCATAATTTCAGTAAATCGTTAAATCCATTTTCTTTATTTGAAATAAACACTCCTGATTGGATTTTTTCGTCGAGGCTCAATTGTTATCTCCTTCTTTTTGCCAAATATTGGAAATTATAGCTCTTTTTATTCAGTAGTATTAAGCATATAGTTCCCATGTAAAATTATCTTTTCTGCTACAAGATCTGCTTTAATATTATATAAAGCGCTGAAGATCTGAGCTTTTAAATCTAATATTTCGTCTTCCTGGATTTCAGGAGAATTATCTGTTTTTGATATTATAAAAGTGATCCACTTGACGAAAAAGTGGCCTTCGAAAAGTGATCCACTGAAGTCTTTTCTGCTATCATTAAGTCAGGAAGTTCATCAGAATTTCCAGTGAGTTCTAACAATAAAATCAATGACTTATTGATAGCGGAGGAAAGGATGAAAAAAGTGGAAGAAAGAGAGAAGATACGCCGTGCATATTATCTGGAAGAAAAAAGCTGTCGTCAGATAGCTTTAGAGCTAGGAATATCCAGGAATACGGTTCGCAATGCGCTGGATGATGCTGTGGGGAGGTATACATTACGAAAACCACGACCTGCCATGGTTCTTGGTCAATATAAGGAACGTATAGGCGAGTTATTGATGGAGAATGACAGACTGCCAAAAAAACAAAAATATACCAGTCATCGCATTTACCGTCAAATACACTCAGAAGGCTATCAGGGAGCGGAATCCACAGTGCGTCACTACATAGGAATATGGCGCAAGGAACATATAGCTATGAAGAAATTCCTCCCCCTGGAGTTTGACCCTGGGATGGATGCCCAGGTGGACTGGGGAGAAGGTGTGGTCATAATGGGTGGTGAGTCAGTCATTGCCCAATTGTTCATGATACGCCTGTGTTATTCGGACCGCATGTTTGTCATGGCATACCCATTTCAGAAGCAGGAGGCATTTCTGGAAGGACACGTCCATGCTTTCCATCACCTGGGTGGTGTGCCCCGTCGCCTGACGTATGACAATTTGAAGACGGCTGTTCGTCGTATACTGGAAGGCAGGAACCGAGAGGAGCAGGAGACTTTCATCAGTTTTCGAAGCCACTATCTTTTTGAGAGCAACTTCTGTAACCCCAGGCAGGCCCATGAGAAAGGGAAGATAGAGAACGGCGTAGGCTTTGGCCGCCGAAATTTTCTTGTGCCGCTGCCAGTAGTAAATTCATACGAAGAGTTAAACGCCCATCTTCTGGCGGCGTGTCTGGAGGACGATCAACGTTATGTAGATGGCCAGACCAGGACCATCCATGATATGTGGCAGGATGAGAAGCCCCATATACTGCCGTTGCCAGAATGGGACTATGCCTGTTGTGTCACCCGGTCAGTGAGGGTGAATCCATACAGCCAGGTGGAGTTTGAGACCAACAGGTACTCAGTGCCAGCGGATATGCCACATAGGGATTTGGTTCTAAAAGCCTATCCCTTTCGAGTAGACATATTGCACAAAGACCAGGTTATCACCAGTCATCGGAGGTCCACAGGCAGAGAACAGGATGTGATAGAACCCATGCACTATCTCCCCCTTTTGGAGCAAAGGCCAGGGGCATTTGAACATGCTAAACCCATGCGAAGATGGCGCGAGCAGTTGCCACCAATATATGAGAAGTTGCTGGCTCAACTGAGAGCCCAGGGAGAATCTATGGGCAAAAGGAATTATGGCATCCGGGAATTTCTCAGAGTTCTGAAGTTTCATGGTGAATATCCTGCCCATAAGGTGGATGAAGCAGTAGGATTGGCAATGGAATATGGCTGTGTCCATGCTGATGGAGTCCAGTTGTGTCTCCATCAGTTGCTAAATCCTGAGAATATGACGTCATCCCTGAACCTGGCAGCTCATCCTGTTCTGGAGGAAAGGCTAACAGACATAGGCAATCAGGCGATAGATTTGAATCGTTATGAGGAGTTGCTCATGTCAGAAGGGAGTGTGGAAAATGACTGACCATTTGATGTCTGATACAGCCAAACCCATGCTCCTGGATAGTTACCTGAAGCAGTTGCGGCTGCCTGGCTTTCTGAATCATTGGCGTTCCTTTGCTGTGGATGCAGCTAATTCAAACCTCAGCTATGACAGGTTTCTGTTGGCTTTAGCGGAGCAGGAGGTAACCAGAAGGGAACAGAATGGCCGAGAGCAGCGTATTAAGTCAGCCCATTTCCCAATGATAAAGGAGTTGGCAGACTTTGACTTCACGGCCATACCCAGGCTTAACCGTTCAAAGGTGTTGCAGTTGGCGGAAAGTGGCTACATCCCCAAAGCTGAATCAGTGATTATGGTAGGGGTTCCTGGGGTAGGAAAAACTCACGTGGCCATCAGTCTTGGAATACAGGCTTGCCGTCAGGGATACCGGGTTCGTTTCTACAATGCAGCGGCTCTGGTGAATGAGTTGATACAGGCACAGGATGACCATCGGCTGTCCAAATTTCTGGCAAGTGTATCCAAACAGCAGTTGATCATCATAGATGAGTTGGGGTTTATCCCCTTCTCATCAGCCGGTTCACACCTCATGTTTCAGTTCTTTTCCAATCTGTATGAACGGGTGTCTATGATGGTCACCAGCAACCTGAGTTTTGCTGACTGGACACAGGTATTTGGGGACGAACGATTGACAGCCGCGCTGCTAGACAGGCTAACTCACAGGGCCCACATCCTGGAATTTATTGGGGATTCATATAGATTTCGTCAGAGGATGAGAAGGCAGAAGCAAGGTACTCCAAATGATGCTCATTCTGACACTCATAATGATGATGAAGAAGTGAGGGAGGAAGGAGGTAATGCTACTGATCCCTGAGAGGGTGGATCAGTTTTCGATTGTCAAGTGGATCAGTTTTCAATGATCAATTTTAAGGGAAACGGTCAAAGTGGATCAATTTTCGGCCATCAAGTGGATCAGTTTTCGATTGACAAAAACAATCTGGCGGTATCCTTCTGATTAT